>MFEJ01000019.1:0-34469 GCA_001779915.1 Candidatus Doudnabacteria bacterium RIFCSPHIGHO2_01_FULL_45_18
CTGGTCATGCCAAAGAAATCAACATCGTCATCCACAAGGATAACTCCGCGTCAGTGCAAGATGACGGCCGCGGGATTCCGGTGGACATTCACAAGCAAACCAAAAAATCCGCTTTAGAAACCGTGCTGACGGTTTTGCACGCTGGAGGCAAATTTGGCGGCGATGCTTCCGGCTATAAAGTTTCCGGCGGTTTACATGGTGTCGGAGTTTCCGTGGTAAACGCGCTTTCCGAATCTCTCAGAGCAGAAGTCCGCCGCGACGGTAAAATTTATACCCAAGAATACAAACGCGGCCAACCGACAGGCAAAGTCAAGCAGGAGGGCAAGGTTCCACCTATGGATTCCTGGCAACGCGGGACGAAAATCACCTATAAACCAGACCCGGAAGTTTTTACGGTGCTTGATTTTGACCTTAAGTTTGTTTTAGACCACTATCGCCAACAGGCGTACTTGACTCGCGGCGTGCATTTGATTATTAATGATGAGCGCGACGGGTTTTCTTACCAATATTATTTTGAAGGTGGCCTGGTTTCCTATATTCAGCACATTAACCGCAACAAGAATGTCAAAACCGGTCCCATGTATGTGGCTAAAACCGTGGCAGGCGTTTCCGTGGAGGCGGCAATCCAATACACTGACGAATTTTCGGAAACCGTACTGACTTTTGCCAACAATATTCACACGGCCGAAGGTGGCATGCACATGACCGGATTTCGTTCAGCACTCACGCGCTCGTTAAATAATTATGGCATTAAAAATAATTATTTTAAAGAAACAGATAAGGTGACTGGGGAGGACATGCGCGAAGGTTTGACCGCGATTGTGTCGGTCAAACTTGCCAACCCGCAATTTGAAGGGCAGACCAAGGCTAAACTCGGTAATGCCGAAGTTCGCGGCATCGTCGAAGATGTGGTGGGACAAGGTTTGGAATTTTGGCTGGAAGAACACCCGGCTGATGCGGGAAAAATTTTGGAAAAAGTTTTATTGGCGGCCAAAGCGCGCATGGCAGCCAGAGCCGCGCGTGATGCGGTTATTCGCAAAGGTGTGCTGGAAGGCTTGGCGCTTCCTGGCAAACTTGCCGACTGCTCGGAATCTGATCCAGCCCAATCCGAACTTTATATTGTGGAGGGGGATTCGGCAGGTGGTTCAGCCAAACAAGGACGAGACCGACGGTTTCAGGCGATCCTACCGCTTCGGGGAAAAATTTTGAACGTGGAGCGGGCTCGCTTGGATAAGATGCTATCGAGCGAGCAAATTAAAAATGTCGTGATTGCCCTGGGTGCCGGCGTTGGGGACCAGTTTGATATTGAGAAAATCCGCTATCATCGGATCATCATCATGGCTGATGCGGACGTGGATGGCGCGCACATCCGAACGCTGCTGCTGACTTTGTTCTATCGGTATTTTCCGGAGATTATTAATCGCGGATATTTATACATCGCCCAGCCACCCTTGTTTCGCGTGCAGAAAGGGAAAGACGCGGCTTACGCTTTTTCGGAAAAACAACGCGATGAGCTGATTACGAAGTTTTCGAAAGACGCGCAGGACAAAAAAAGTAAACAGCAAGCCGGAAGCAGTAACCAGGTAATTACGGCAGTTCTAGAAGCCGCGACCGAAGAGTTGGGTGAAACAAACGTTAAAGGCGTGAATGTCCAGCGCTACAAAGGTTTGGGAGAAATGAATCCCGGCCAGCTTTGGGAAACCACCATGAATCCGCAAAACCGCATCATGTTGCAAGTAAACGTGGGGGACGCGGAAAAAGCGAGCAAAATTTTTGAAATGCTCATGGGCGACGAAGTTGCGCCACGCAAGAACTTCATCCAGACCCACGCGAAGACCGTGAAAAATTTGGATATATAAAAGAAAAAGGCAGGAGTGGATTACTCGTTGCCTAGTTTGCGAACCTGCTCTTTCAAGCCCTCGATTTCCGATCGCATCTGATCCCGGTCTCTCTTGAGGGACTCAATTTCTAGTTTGAGATCCGGGATCGTCTCTTTCCTGACAATTGCGTTGTGCTGCGATAGCGTCAGGATGGAGAAGAGACGCTTGGCCGGGCCGGTATTCATCAGTCCCGTCAGACTACTTCGGCTGCTGTTGGCGCGTGTTGTAGTTCGGGCGAGCGCGTCAGCAGGAAGGGCGTTGTTCATGAAGACCCAGGCGAAACGCGCCGTGACCTCGATCAGATCTGCGTCGTCCAGGTCGTCGTTTTTCGGGACACAATTCTGTTTGTTCCGATCGCAGTTTTTCAGGACGAGGTTGTCCCGGACCTCCATCACATTGGCCGTTTGGCCAAGTCCGACAGAAGCGAACAGTAAAAGTGCCAATACAATCAGGCCGAGAAGCCTAGTCATAAGATCCTCCTTATTTGCAATTTTACAGCAGATCCTATATAATATCTACACAAGGCCCGGAAAGGCCTTTTAAAAGAGCCCAGTAATACAACTTCGATGCTTTTGCCGCAAATGGTTTTTATATATTAGCATCAAAATTATAGATTAAGATTGATAATAGTTTTAGTCGTAAATCTTTGGCAAAAGCAGACAAAAACCATTTATCGAAGTTGATATACTGGGAGAGGCAAAAATGGCGAATCCACTACAATTCATCAGGGAAGCAAGAGCCGAATTAGGCAAGGTTGTCTGGCCTTCTCGCAAAGATACGATCCGTGTCACCATCGCTGTGATCGTTTTGTCTCTAGCGGTTGCGATGTTTTTGGGCGCTGTGGATTACGGCTTGACCAAACTTTTTGAGTGGGTAGTCAATAATCGATAATTATGGCCAGGCAGCAAATCACAGGTGAAAAACATTGGTACGTTTTGCATACCTATTCCGGCTATGAAGATTCGGTAGCGTTTAATTTAAAACAACGTATTGAATCCATGGGCATGGAAGATAAAATTTTTAACGCCTTGGTGCCGAAGGAAAAAAAGATTAAGATTAAGGACGGCAAGCGCGTCACAGTGGAAGAAAAGATTTTTCCAGGCTACGTTTTAGTTGAAATGATTGTCACGGACGATTCGTGGTATGTGGTTCGTAATACACCCAATGTTACGGGATTTGTGGGTTCTGGAACTATTCCAACCCCGGTGTCGGACACGGAAATTGGTTCACTGCAGAAGCGTATGGGTGTGGAAGAACCGAAATATAAGATTGATGTAAAGGCCAATGACCTGGTTCGCATTATGGACGGACCGTTTAAAGATTACGAAGGCAAAGTTTCGGAAGTTGATGATGAGAAGGGCAAGGTGAAAGTTTTGGTATCCATCTTTGGCCGCGAAACTCCGATTGAATTGGACTTTTTACAAATTAAGAAACTATAATGGCGAAAAAAATTAAGACAATCGTTAAGATCCAACTCCCTGCGGGCAAGGCGGCACCCAGTCAGCAAACCGGAACCGCGCTTGGTCCCCATGGGATTAATATTGCTTCGTTTATAAAAGAGTTTAACGAACGAACTGCACCGATGGGTGATGTGATCATTCCAGCAGAAATTACGATTTTCGAAGATCGGACTTTTAGCTTTATCCTAAAAACCCCGCCAGCAGCTATTCTGATTCTGAAAGCCGCGGGGATTGATAAAGGTTCAGGCAATCCTCTGAAGAATAAAGTTGGGACCATTAGTAAGGCCCAGTTGCGAAAAATTGCGGAACAGAAAATGCCGGACTTAAACGCCAACAGCGTCGAAGCCGCTGAAAAGATCGTGGCAGGTACAGCTCGGTCCATGGGTGTGGAGATTAAGTAAAAGTTATTAGTTAATAGTTTTTAGTGATTTCTTAATAATTATTTACTAATAAATTCAATAGAAATTATAAATTTTAAATTAGTTATTAATCAGTGGGAGCTCATTGAGCGCTCGCACCACAAAGGAATATATGGGAAAAAGATTAGATGCCGCGCTAAAAGAAGTTGACGCGATGAAAGTCTACGCGCTTTCCGAAGGGATTGCCTTGGCCAAGAAAACCGCAACCACGAAATTTGTGGGCAATATTGAAGTGCATGTCCGACTGGGCATTGATCCGAAGAAATCCGACCAGTCAATTCGCTCAACCGTCACCCTGCCGCACGGTACAGGGAAAACCAAACGGATCGCGGCATTCGTCACATCCGGCAGAGAGAAGGAAGCCACAGATGCCGGTGCTGTAGTTGTGGGCGGGGAGGAACTGATAAAGAAAATTAAAGAAACCGAACAGTTAAACTTTGATATCGCAATTGCCGAGCCAGCCATGATGGCGAAAATGTCAGCGATTGCGAAATTACTCGGTCCGAAAGGTTTGATGCCGAATCCAAAGTCAGGCACTGTCAGTGCTGACATTGCGAAAACCGTGAAAGAGTTCGCCACTGGCAAAGCGGAATTTAAAAACGACGAATCTGGCAATGTTCACATGATTTTAGGTAAAAGCAATTTTCCGGATGAGCAAATCATTGCGAATTTCAAAACATTTTTAGACGCTCTCAATCAATCCAAGCCCGCGGGGCTCAAAAAAGAATATATCCAGGCAATCAGCCTTAACGCCACCATGGGCCCCGGGATAAAAGTGAAAGTTTAAAAAGCGATTTGCCAATAGCACCGAATGGTGCTATTTTTGTTTGTATTACGGAGGACATAATGACCGAAGGAAGGATGTCGCAATTTCGCGCTGCTGTGCAGGTGGCCAACAGGACCTTGGAGGTTTGCCGGCGGAGCGATATCCGTTTCGGATCTGGCCTTTTCTACTGGCACGATGGTGAAGACAAGCGGATGCAAAATCCTGACCCTTCTTGTCTGCCAACGGAAGAGGGGATCTTCATCGAGATGGTTCTTGGTAGTCCGCTCCATCCGCGTGCGATCCTCACGCCTTGGGGCGCGTGGTTCTGCTATCGGGGTTCGTTCATCCTTGATACCCGTCATGTTGCTGTTTTGAAGCTGATGGGGATTGTATTGGAGAAGGCGAGCAACGAGCCTCTGCACAACGAGCAAAATCAGCTCATCTACGAAGTGCGGGAGGTGGACCGACTTGCAATGCCACGGGCTCGGCTGATGCCTTTCGATCAAGTCACGTACGGATCGGGAATGGAAGATCGACTCGAAGAATGGTGTACGCTCATGCGTCAGTACATTCCTAGTTACCGCCCCGACCTCGTGTTCGAAACTAAGAAGTAGAGTTTCTGGCAGCCGCACTCGCCCTGCCAGTTTTTTATTTTGTAGACCAATCACTGCCGATGGTTCAAGGGTTGTACACTCAAGATGGCCGATCGGCCACCATGGAGGTACAAGTTGACATTTCTTTAACTGTATATAAAATAGTATTATGTTAGTTACCCGAAACAAAAGGATTTGGTCGTCATACGCTGAACTCATCCTAGGACACTAGGACACTAGGGCAATTGTTATCTTCATTTTGTAGCTACCCTCTCCCTCTGGGAGAGGGGCTGGGGGTGAGGGTTACAATTTCAAAAGCTGCCCTAGTGGGCAGTTTTTTTGTTTGCTCAAGGAGGAGAAATGATTCGTGGATACATGGCTGTCGGCAACAAGTGCGCGGTTGATTTGGAAGAATTGTGCTTGCCGATATCAACCAAGGCTGCGCTAGAGATTCTCTGGCAAAAAGGGTTTCGGGTCGCTGCAGTCGATGTCGTTAAACTTGCTCGTGGTTGCGTCAGCAGTAGTCGGTATCGTCGAGGGGCAAATTATTTCGAGGCACCATTCACGGTTGATTGCTCAACACTGACCAAATGGGTTTACGCCAAGACAGGAATTTGGCTCCCAAGGCACTCTATCGATCAGCGTGAGATGGGCAAGCGAGTGTCAGATGTCAGAGCTGGTGATTTGATTTTTGCGAATGGTGCTAAGCCATATTGGTTTACTGACCCAACCGACGGCGTGGGACACGTTGGTATTTGTACAGGACAGGGTACGGTGATTCACGCGGCCAGTAAGGATCGTGGGGTTGTTGAGGATAGCATTGAGGATTTTCGCGATCCAGCGAGAGTTTTAGAGGAATAGGGAGGTACATAACGGATAATACAATCACCCTGGAATCTCCATCAACTCGCCAGGTCGAGTGGTCAGGAGAAATCAGGAACGTGATCGTGCAAACCCTTGGCTAACCGTATCAAAATCTCGGTTAGCTTTTTTTTTACAAATTTGTTATTATATTTAAGAATTTTATGATTCTATCGGATCGAGATATCAAAAAAGCCCTCAAGAGTGGACGGATTAAAATTAAACCCGCGCCGGATTTGAAAGTCCAGCTTGGCTCCTGTTCGCTGGATTTGCATTTAGGCAACAACTTTCGCGTGTTTAAACAATCCTCACACCCGTTTATAGATTTGAAAGGGCCGGTGGATACAGACAAAATTATGCAGGAGGTCATAGTGTCTGACGACGAACCTTTCATTATGCAACCCGGAGATTTTGCTTTGGCTACCACAGAAGAAAATTTGGAACTCGCCGATGATTTGCTTGGACGGATCGAAGGCCGGAGTTCACTTGGCCGGCTTGGAATAATTGTTCATGGCACAGCTTCAATTTTTGATCCTGGCTGGAATGGGAAACCTACTATGGAGCTTGGCAACTTAGGCGTGATGCCGGTTGCGCTGTATCCCGGCATGCGAATTTGCGCGTTTACCTTTGAGGAAGTTTCTAGTCCAGTGGAAGTGCCTTACAACAAGAAGAAGGATAATAAATATTCCGGCCAGAAAACCCCACTCGCCTCAAAATTGTCCATCGAAGTCCGTAAGCAAAAAAGATAAACACTTGTTTAGGCAAGTGTTTTAGCAAGTGTTTAAATATATGCCAAGAAAAATTGATAATAAAAGAAAACTAACCCGAATCGGCAAATCTTCTCTAGGTTTGTTATTGCCTGCCCAAATGTTGCGCGATCTGAAATGGCGGGAAAAAGAAATGCTGATCGTGAAAAGAATTCCAGGCGGGTTGGCAATCCACAACGCGAAGACCAAGAAAAGGAAAAAATAATGTCTAAAGGTAAACTCATCGTAATTGAAGGGACAGATGGCTCCGGGAAGCGCACCCAGTCAGAGCTTTTATATAAACACCTCACAAAACTTCATATCAAATCCGCCATGATGCACGTGCCGGTTTACGAAAGTTTTACCGGGGAACTAATTGCCAGATATCTGCGGAACGAATTTGGCCGACTTAATCCATATTTGGCCGCCACCCTGTTTGCGGTCAATCGGTTTCAGTTTCGGGATAAGATTGTAAACTGGCTTAAGGAAGGGCGAGTTGTAGTACTGAACCGTTATGTGACGGCTAATCAAATTCACCAATCCGCGCACTTGCATGGCAAAGAAAAAGCGGAATTTATTAAATGGATTGGGAAAATGGAATATGAGATTTTCGCCATGCCCAAGCCGGATCTGACGTTGTTTCTAAATGTTCCGGTGCTTATCGCCTCGGGCATGATTAAACGCAAGCCTGCGAAGGAGCGTAAATACGCGTTTGGCGGCAAGGAAGACATTCTGGAATCAGATTTGATGCATCAGCAGGAGGCTTTAAAGCAAGCGCTTCGGATGGCTGGAACTGATAAAAACTCCAGACAAATCAACGCGGCCGGCAAAACCGCCCTGCTTCCCAAAGCGGAAATCGCCGCCATGATTTGGAGTGAAGTTTCTAAATTTTTAAAGATTAAATAAATGGCTTCATTTGAAATTGAAATCAAAAGTCTGCTCGGAATCAAAGACAATGCCGATAAACTGATAAAGAGACTACAACTAGATCCGTCGTTTCAATCTTTAGGAAGCCACATGCAGTTGAATCACTACTTTATTAATGGCGACCTGCATAAATTGTCTGACAAACTTAGCTTAAGCTTGGATTCGAGTTTCGGAAAAGCGAAAGATGTTTCTTTAAGAACCAGGCTGGCGGATGACAAAGTTCTGCTCGTGATTAAAGCGACAGTTGATGATACGACTTCGAGCAATGGCACGGCCAGAATGGAATTTGAAACGGAAATCGGCTTAACTTTAGAAAAACTTGATCAAGCACTTCTGGACTGTGGGTTTGAATATCAAGCCAAGTGGTCGCGAGAAAGACAGGACTTTAAATATCAAGGCCTGAATGTAACTGTCGATAAAAACGCGGGCTATGGCTATTTGGCGGAGTTTGAAAAGGTGATTGATAACCAGTCGCAAGCTGATGCGGTGAAGGGCCAAATTCGGGAAATCATGGCCAACCTGGGGCTTTTGGAACTAAACCAAGATCGCCTAGCGCGCATGTTTGATTTCTATAACAAAAACTGGCAGGATTATTATGGAACCGAGAAGGTATTTAATATTGAATAGACATGGCAACCAAACATCCGGAATATCAATATCTCGATTTACTGAAGGACATTCTTCACCATGGATACAAAAAAGTTGACCGCGGCACCGGAGATGCGTCTTTCAGCGTGTTCGGCAAACAAATCCGATTTGATCTATCCGAGGGCTTTCCACTTCTGACCACCAAAAAAGTTTTTTGGCGCGGCATTGTGGAAGAATTGTATTGGTTTATGTCAGGGCAAACAAATGTCGCATATCTGGCGCGTAAAGGTGTGCATATCTGGAATGATTATCCATATAAGATTTACAATAAGAAAAATCCCGGGATGACGAAGGATGAATTTGTTCAGAAATTAATTGACGATGAGAATTTTGCCAAAGAACACGGCGAACTTCCGAGGATCTATGGTGAAATGTGGCGTCGTTGGCCAACGAGGACGCCGGGACGGACAATCGACCAATTGGCCTGGGCTATCAAGGAGTTGAAAGAGGATCCCAACGCGCATAATTTGATTATAAATTCCTGGAATCCGGAATATTTATACACCATGGCCACGTATGAAGATGCGTCACGTTTTCCGATCTGTCACAATATGTACCAACTGGACATGATTGACGGTAAACTGAACTTACAACTCTACCAGCGTACAGCCGATATATTTCTAGGAGTACCGTTCAATATCGCATCATACGCTTTGCTCACCATAATTTTGGCGCAGGTGACTGGATATAAACCCGGAGAGTTTGTTCATACCTTTGGCGATGTGCATATTTATGAAAATCATCTGGAACAGGCTAAAGAACAACTAATGCGCGAACCAAAACCATTTCCGAAAGTGGCATTGGATAAGTCAGTAAAAACCATTGACGATTTTACCCCAGACAAGGTCAAACTGATTGATTATGATCCTTATCCGGCATTGAAAGCGGATTTAAGCGTCTCCGGCGGTTTTTTTGAAAAACAATGAAATTGATTTTAATCGCGGCGGTTTCGAAAAATGGTGTGATTGGCAAAGCCGATGCTTTGCCTTGGTATATCCCAGAGGACCTGAAACACTTTAAACAAATGACAACTGGTAAGGCGTGTCTGATGGGTAAGAGAACCTTTGATTCGATCATGAATCGGCTAAAAAAGCCCCTGCCGGAACGAGAGAGTATCGTGGTGTCTCGCCAGACTGATTGGCAACCGCCAGAAGGGGTAAAGGTTTTTCACAGTTTGGAAGAAGCGCTTAAGTATTTGGAGCACCACAAAGAAGTCATGGTTATTGGCGGCGGGCAAGTCTACTCGCAAACAATTGATAAAGCTGATAAACTTATCTTGACCGAAGTTCACAAAGAAATAGACGGTGATGTGCTCTTCCCTAAGTTTGACAAAAGTCTTTGGAATGAAGTTTTTCGCGAAGACCACCCGGAGTTTTCGTTTGTGGAATATGAAAAAAATGAGCAATGAACGCGATATAGATTTTCTATACGAAATTGGATCCTTGCGGAATGTCCCACGAGGTTGGCGACAGCATTTGGGTTTTGATGTGGCGTCTGATTTAGAGCACACTTATCGTTTGATTTGGTTGGCCATAATAATTTCGCGAATGGAAAAAATGGGTGACGAAAGCAAGATTATAAAGATGGCCTTGGTTCATGATGTCGCCGAAACCAGAACCTCGGATTTAAGTTATGTTCAGAAAGTTTACGTCAAAGCTGACGAACATAAAGCTGCAGATGACATGTTTGCCGGGACTATTGTCGCGGATTATCGAAAAACTATTGAAGAATATGAGAGTCGAGATTCAATTGAAGCGAAGATTGTGAAAGACGCGGATAATCTGGATATTGATCTGGAACTGAAAGAGATTGAGGAATTAGGTTCGAAATTACCCGGTAAATGGACCCAGAATAATCGAAAATTAGTCAGAGAACAAAAGTTATATACCGAGTCGGCGAAAAAACTCTGGGATGAAATCCAGACCTCGGATCCTTCGAACTGGCATCGCAATATGAATAAATGGCTCACTGACCCAAACGCGGGAAAATAATATGGAAGAATTATTACGAGAAATTAAAACTTTAAAAGGCCAGTTGCTCGACCTGAAGGAGCATCTTTGACCTCGCCCAGAAGAAACAAAAAATTCTAGAGTTAGAAGATGCCATGGCAGACCCGAATTTCTGGTCAGATCAGGGCATGGCAAAATTCAAAGCCAAGCGACTTTCGGAACTCAAAAACCAGGTTGCGGCTTGGTTTGAATTTGAGTCAGATTTAGCCGATTTAGAAGAGCTGGCCAGTATGGCGGTCAAAGAGTCGGATAAGGCAATGGATGCTGATTTAAGGGCTAAATTTAGCGTCCTAAGGGCTGCTTATGAGCAGTTTCGGCTAACGACCTTTTTATCAGCCAAGTATGACAATCATGACGCGATTTTATCCATCCATGCGGGTGCTGGCGGCGTGGATGCGCAGGACTGGGCCGAGATGCTGCTGCGCATGTATTTAAGATACGCCGAGAAGAAAAATTTTAAAACCATGGTTGTAGACCAGAGCCGCGGCGGTGAAGCTGGGATCAAAAGCGTGGTCGTGGAAATTATCGGACCATTTGCGTATGGGTATTTTAAAAGTGAGGCCGGTGTGCATCGGTTGGTCCGGCAATCGCCGTATAATTCTACCCACACCCGCGAAACATCATTTGCCCTGGTTGAGATTCTGCCTGTGATTGAACAAGGTGAATACAAACTTAATCTTGATGAAGTTGAGATTGAAGCGAAAACTTCACGCGGGCATGGCGGACAATCTGTAAATACCACTTATTCCGCGATTCGGGCCACCCATAAACCCACAGGGCTGACCGTGACGATTCAAAATGAAAGATCCCAAACACAAAATAAGGAACAGGCGTTGAAGATTTTAGCCGGCAAACTGGTACAACTGGAAGAGCAGCGCCAGCAAGAAGAAAAATTGAAGATTCGAGGGGAATTTCACAGCGCGGAGTGGGGGAATCAAATTCGCTCTTATGTGCTGCATCCATATAAATTAGTCAAAGATCATCGCACGGGATACGAAACTTCGGACGCGGAAAGCGTCCTGGAAGGCAATTTAGACGAATTTGTAAAAAAATATTTAGAAAAGCATATAAATTTGATATAATAGATAATGACCCAGTAATACAACTTCGATGCTTTTGCTTTTTATGGTTTTTGAAACAAGTAACTTTAATCGCTATGATTTTTGATAATATTAATCTAATGCTTTTACGGTTCGCAAAAGCGGACTCAAAAACCATTATCGAAGTTGATATACTGGGATGATTAAATTCGACCAAGTTACAAAAATCTACGACAACCTCACAGCGCTTAAAAATGTCTCTTTGGAAGTCCACAAAGGTGAGTTTGTTTCGCTTGTCGGCCAATCCGGCGCCGGCAAATCCACGCTCTTATCATTGATTATTGGCGAAGACAAACCAAACAGCGGACGGATTTTTATTGATGACATTGACGTGGCGCAGATCCGCCGTTCAGATATTCCGTATTTGCGCCGCAAAATCGGTGTGGTTTTTCAAGACATCAGGTTGCTGCCCAAACGCACGGCCTATGAAAATGTCGCCTTTGCTCTAGAAGTGTCAGGTGAGAAAACTCACGTCATAGAAAAAGAAGTGCCAAAAATTTTAGAAATGGTCGGCTTGGTGGAACGCGCGCATGCTTTCCCGCATGAAATGTCCGGTGGCGAAAAACAACGGGTGGCTATTGCTCGGGCTTTATCTCACCGCCCAGTTTTGCTTTTGGCGGACGAACCGACTGGTAATCTGGATGCGATTAACGCGGCGGACATCATTGATCTCTTGATAAAAATCAACAAAGCCGGGACTACGGTAATTTTAGCCACACATGCCAAGGAACTCGTTAACAGTGTCAAGAAAAGAGTCGTGACGATTGAGAAGGGTCAGGTTATTTACGATCAACAAAAAGGAAAGTACATGCTATGAACTCCTCGGCTGTAAAACGTCTCATCCGATCAGGGTTTACGAATTTTTTTCGGAACATCTGGGTTTCACTTGCCGCCACATCCATGGTCGCGATTACTTTATTTATTATTTCTACAATTTTAATTTTATACACGCTCACCGTGTTGTCCATCCAAAATTCTACAGATAAAGTTGGCGTGGTGACGGCGTATTTTAAAGACACCACTACTGACCAAGAAATGACCAATGCGACAGCTGAATTGGAAAGGATAGCCCGCGTCAAATCCGTAAGTTTTACCTCACGGGAGCAGGCCGAAGCCTTGTTTAAACAGCGTCACGCGGATGAACCGATTTGGCTGCAGACACTTGGCGAATTCGCGGATTCGGAAAACCCCATTCCGGCTTCCGTCGCAGTCAGAGCCGACAATCTGGATGACTACCCGGCGATTTATGACACTTTGAAAAACGACCGATTTACGCCCTATTTCCAAATGGTGCGTGACAATCAAGGCGTGATTGATAAACTCCATGCAATAATTAATTTTATCACGCGTTTCGGATTAATTCTCGCCGGAATTTTCATGATCGTGACGGTCATGGTGACTTTTAACACCTTGCGACTGACAATTTACAATCGCCGAGAGGAAGTGGAAATTATGCGACTGGTTGGGGCCACGAATTGGTATATTCGTTGGCCATTTATGATTGAAGGGATGATGTACGCGCTCTTTGCGACCTTGTTTGTGACTTTAATTGTCTATGGTCTCTTAACCTTGCTTTCCGGCAGAATTGAGGAATTTCTTTCACTCGGAAGCGTGGGAGGCGACCTTACGCAAACTTTGTTTTTGAAAATTACACTGATTAATTTTTTAGCCAGTATTGTGCTTACCTGGATCGCGTCTACTATTGCCATGCGGAAGTATTTGCGCGTATAATGAGGGCATGAAAGTGATTTTAACCAAGGATGTGGAAGGGTTAGGACGGACGGGCGATGTGAAAGAAGTTTCTGACGGACATGCCAGAAATTTTTTAATTCCTAAGCATTTCGCGCTGCCTGCCACAAGTAGCGTGCTGGCTCGTGTTCAGAAAGAAGCACAGGAGCGAGTTGCTAAGATTGCCAAAGACCAGGGACGGTTATTGGATTTCAAAAAGAAATTAGAAAACAGAACCATCACGATTAAAGCCAAGGCCGATAAAACCCATTTGTTTGCCGCGATTCACGAAAAAGATATCGCGGACGCAGTAAATGCCAAATTGGGAGTCGAGATTAATCCCGACATCATCAAACTGAAAGAACCGATTAAAACTTTGGGATTGCACAGCATCGAAATCCGATTTGCCAAAGACCAGGTAGCTTTAGTACAATTACAAGTAGAAGCAGTATGACAGCCAAACGAAAGAAGCCAAGCACAAAATTTATCTTTGTTTCCGGGGGCGTGATTTCCGGCCTCGGAAAAGGCATCACAGCGGCATCCATTGCCGCTATTTTAAAGAGTAAAGGTTATAAAATTTCACCGGTTAAAGTGGATATGTACCTAAATTTTGACGCTGGCACGATCCGGCCACAGGAACACGGGGAGGTCTTTGTCACTGACGATGGGGTGGAAACCGATCAGGACCTGGGTCATTACGAGCGATTTTTGGGGACCAGCCTTTCCAAGGTTAACTACATCACCACCGGCCAGGTCTACTCGGAAGTTTTACGAAAAGAACGGGCTTTTGAATATGACGGTGAAGACGTGGAAGCCATTCCGCACATTACGGATGAAATCATTCGACGATTTAAAGCCGCCGGAAAGGATGCGGACATTGTGATCGTGGAACTGGGCGGGACAGTCGGTGAATATCAGAATGGCATTTTTTTTGAAGCCACTCGGATTATGAAACTTCGGAATCCGGAAGATGTTCTGCAGGTTCACGTGGCCTACCTCCCAATCCCGGGTAACATCGGTGAAATGAAATCCAAACCAGTCCAGCAATCCGTGCGAATTTTAAATTCCATGGGTATTGAGCCGGATTTTGTCGTGGCCCGTGCTGAGCACTATGTGGACGAACGACGCAAGGAACGGATCGCGCTTTTTTGTAATGTCCACAAAGAAGACGTGATCGCCAATCCCGATGTGGCCTCAATTTATGAAGTCCCGCTGGTCATGCAGGATCAGAAATTTGGTGAGAAAATACTCGCGAAATTAGGTTTTCCAGCCGGTCGAAAAGATTTGGAACCGTGGCGGAAACTTCTTCGGACTATGAAGACTGTGAAAAAAGAAGTGAATATTGCCGTGGTGGGTAAATATTTTAGCACTGGCAATTATCATCTTTCCGATGTTTATGTTTCCATCATTGAAGCGCTAAAGGCCGCGAGTTGGCAGAATAAAGTCAAACCGGTTTTGCATTGGATTGATTCGGAAAAAATTGAAAAACAGGGGACTGAACTTTTAGCGAACATGGATGGGATTGTGATTACACCAGGATTTGGCAAAAGGGGGATTGAGGGCATGATCTCGGCAATCACCTATGCTCGTGAAAATCTTGTCCCATATTTAGGCCTTTGTTATGGGATGCAAATGGCAACTATAGAATTTGCAAGAAACGTTCTGAAACTTAAGAACGCGCACACGATGGAGGTTGATGATGACACTCCACATCCGGTGATTAATTTGATGCCAGACCAAGAAAAGAAACTTCTAAAAAAGGATTACGGCGCGTCAATGCGGCTAGGTGCCTGGGCTTGCGTACTCAAACCAGGCTCACGAGCCGAGAAGGCCTATGGTTCACGAAAGATTGAGGAGCGGCATCGCCATCGCTATGAATTTAATAATAAGTATCGCAAGCAGTTTGAAGCCGCAGGATTTATTTTCTCAGGCACCTCACCAGACGGTCATTTGGTGGAAATAATAGAACTTGCCGATCATCCATTTTTCGTAGGCGTGCAATTTCATCCCGAGTTTAAATCAAGACCTCTAAACCCCGGACCACTATTTCGAGAATTTATAAAAGCCAGCATTAAGAAATAAAAAAACCGCCCCGAGTGAGGCATTTTTGGAATAATATTTAATTATTTTACATGTGGCAAAACGTGTACGAAGCGGCGTTGGTGCAGGTTACCGTCAAAACCACGGACTTTCTTCGCTGTGAATTTTACTGATCCAACTACAACTGCGTACAAAGTGTCATCAGACCCGATGCGGACATTTTTACCCGGATGCCATTTTGTACCCCTCTGCCGAACCAAAATTGAGCCGACTTTAGCGATTTGACCGCCAAAGAGCTTGATTCCAAGTCGTTGTGATTGTGAGTCCCGGCCAAGGGCTGTAGAGCCGCCGGCTTTTTTATGTGCCATAAAAGCTAGTTAGTAGTTGGTAATGAGGAGTTTGTAGAAGTATTGCCGAGCTGAAAGATAAAAATTTCGCGGGCGACGATTTGATCCCTGCGGTCATAAATCATAGATTTTCTTGGTGTGACGCGCAGGAAACGATATTTGGTTGTTAAACTTTCGGATAGCGGATCTAAGATAGTGTACCCGTTTTTCAGGACAAAGTCAAGACTCGGCATAAACTCGTAGTCAGATAGTCGGGTCTTGTAAGCCGGCAGGGAAATGACGACCTTGCTGCCGGGAGCCAGGATTTTTTTAAATTCCTTAAAGACCTGATCGTATAGTTTTTCTAAGTTTTTAAAATTCGCTTGCATTTCAGTTTTCTTCGGCACCTTGCCGTAGATTGGACCAAGAGTTCCTTCGGTGACTACCGCAGCAACTTTATACTTGGGCAGTTGGATAGAAATTTCCGCAGCATGGGATTTGAAAAGTTTATATCGGTTGGGTGGGACGTGATAGCGGTTACGGAACCATTCCAGGTTTTTTTCGCTGTTTTCAATCATCTTCTGTTCCAGGTCCGAGCCAATGGCTTGGTATCCCATCAGAATCGCTTCTTGCAAAATTGTCCCGCAGCCGCAGAAAGGATCTAGGATATATTCCAGAGGTTTTAAGGGCAAGGCCAGATTGAGCATGGTTTGCGCAACCTTCGGCGGAATCATGCCGACCTTTTCATCACGCGCGGGGCGTTGAAAATCGCGACGACCGTAATCCTCATAGTTTTGGACGATCAAAGTTTTGCCGACAAAGATTCTTTGATTACCACAGATGACGATAATCTCTGCTCCTTTTTGTAGCAGTTGATTTTCGTTGACTTGGACAGAGGATAAAGCTTGAGCGGGGAACTGCGGCAGTACAGCCCGCACACTTTGGGCCTGGTCTTGCAAGATTTTTTTTATCAAAAACGCAATCCTAGTTACTTCCTCACGAAATTGCAGAGTTGGATCAAGGGCATAGATGGAAACGCCGAATTGTTTCTTGCCGGAGTACTCCTGAAAGTAATCCTTGATTCGTTTGAAGGTAAAATAGTTAATTAGGACTTGCGAAGGATATTCTTTACCCTTCTTTTGAAAAGTATCAAAAAGGCGTATAATCTTAATGATTCCGCCCAACCGCTGTTGCAACGCTTGCGCGTTGAGCGGCTGATCGGTTTCAATCACCACGACTTCTGGGGAGCAGGCCATGATTTTAAAGATCACACCGAGTGAAGTGAGCACTTGCAAAATTTCGGCCAGCGACATGGTATAGACCCTCCCTAAAATAAACGCGTACTGCATAGTATGGATTATAAAAACATTCTAAGAATTCATGAACAAAAAATTATTTTAACTACCGGCTATTTGCTAGTGGCTGGGTTGGCTTTTGGACTGGGGAGATATACCCTGACAGATCTGCCACAAGAGCAGAGTAATTATACCCCAACAATATCGGGTTTACAAACAAATTCGGAAATAAACAAAGAGACCGAGTGTGATGGAAAAATTAAAGGCTCTTCCAGCATGATTTATCATGTTCCAGGCGGCTCATTTTATAGCCGAACTACAAACCCAATCCGGTGTTTTGACACCGAAGCGCAGGCGGAAGCCGCAGATTTCAGAAAGTCGTCAAGATGAAGCGAATATATTTAGACTACGCAGCTACGACACCGCTTGACCCGCGCGTTGCCAAGACAATGCGTGGTTTTGAGTCAGAAATTTACGGTAACCCAAGCTCTGTCCATCGCGAGGGACAAGTGGCACGAGCCAAGATTGATTTTGCCAGAACAGAAATCGCCAGGTTTATTAACGCCAAGTCTCAAGAAGTTGTTTTTACCTCCGGCGCGACGGAAGCGAACAATCTGGCCATTCAGGGTGTGATAAACCACGTGATTCGGTATTCAAAAATTAAGCCGCATGTCATCACCACAAAACTTGAGCACCAATCTGTTTACAATTTAATAAAAGATCTGGAAAAGAGGGGAGTGATTGAAGCAACTTTTGTATCCCCTGACAAAAATGGTTTGATTAACGCCCAAGAGATAATTAATGCTGTCAAAGATAATACTGTTTTAGTTAGCGTCATTTTTGTCTCAAACGAGATTGGCACAATTTTACCAATTCGTGAAATAGGGCAGACTCTTAAGGAACTAAAACCTAAAACCTACAACCTAAAATCTGTTTATCACATTGATGCCGTCCAAGCTGCGAAATTCTATAACTGTAATGTTGAAAAACTCGGCTGCGATTTATTAACCCTTTCCGCGCATAAGCTTTATGGTCCCAAGGGAATCGGATCTCTTTACATTAAATCAGGGCTTAAAATGCAAAATTTGATGATTGGAGGCTCCCAAGAATATGGTAGAAGGCCAGGAACACAGAATACATCCGGAATTGTCGGCTTTGCAAAAGCTGTTGAACTTTTAGGATCACTTGAGAATCGTCAAAAAAGGTCTGAAAAAATTTTTGTGCTGCGCGACCTTTTGATCAAAGGGTTAAGCAAGATTCAGAAAGCAGAACTAAACGGACCAGTCGGGGAGACTCGTGTTGCGGATAATGTCAGCTTTACTTTTCATAACGTTGACCAAGACGCGCTGATGACCGCGCTAGATCTGGCGGGAATTGCCGCATCAACCGGTTCGGCTTGTGTTTCTGGTTCCTCGGAACCATCACATGTAATCCAAGCGCTTGGCAAAGTCAATACTGGACAAGCCAGCACAATTCGGTTTACACTGGGTAGCAGTACCAGCGCCATGGATATCAAATCAGTTATTAAAATCGTGTCTAAAATTATTAGTGAATTAAGCAAATGAAATTGCGATTTTCGTATAAATTTTTTATTCTAATCTTTCTGGCCTTCGTTTTCGCAGCCATTCTTTTCATATTTCAGAAACCACCACAAGTAGGGGAAGCCCCAGAAACGATATTTAATCCAGCCACCCCGGACGTGGTCTTGGCTGACCAGGTCCTTCTTAACGTACCATTCACGTCCCAGGCGCCCCTGGCCGACTGGATTGATCCTCGGCACCAAGAGGGCTGTGAAGAGGCCTCCTTGCTCATGGCCTGGCTTTGGATTAATGGTCAGAACATGACTAAGGACGAAGCGGAAAAGACCATTGAAGATATGGCTGACTTTGAACTATATACATACGGCAATTTTCGCGATACGAATGCTTACGATACGGCAAGAGTAATGAAAGATTATTATCAATACGAAAAGACTGAAGTTAAAATTAATCCGACTATTGAAGATATAAAAAATGCTCTTAGGCAGGGGAAACTTGTTTTAGTTCCGGTTAATGGGCAAAAGCTTAATAATCCTAACTTTAAACGACCCGGTCCGACGACTCACATGCTGGTAATCAAGGGTTTTGATAATTCCAAAAATCAATTCATAACTAATGATCCGGGCACGAGACTCGGTGAAAGTTATATATACGACTATCCAGTGGTTTACGATGCTATGGTGGACTATCCAACTGGTGATCATCTATCCCAGGATGACCGACCGAAATCCATGATCGTGATCTCAAAATAAAAGAAGCAACATCCTGTTATGAACGAGCAATTAAGAGAAAAATACTCTAATCTTAAAAAACGTTCTAAGGAAAAACTTAATACGTCTTTCTGGTCTCTTGATAATATCCGAGATGGCTTGAATTATTTCTTCGAGGTTTATAAAAGATACCCAACCGTCCCTGAAGTAGATAAATTTGAATTTTTGCCGACCGCCAGAACAATACAAAGATCCTTCGGTGGGCTGGTTAGTTTAAGAAGACAGCTAAACCTAGCTAGACCTACGAATTATAATTCCGGTGAAGCTAGAAGTATACTTGCCGGTAAGCTCTGGAAGAACGCTCGCGAGTACGAGGAAGCTTTTTACAATTATCTAATAGAAATATTACCAGAAGTTACCGTTCATGAACATAAAATACTAAGACCAGGCGGTGTCTCGTGCGATTTCTTTATATATAATTCGAAATATATAATTCGAACAGCAGAGGAACTGCAAAGGATAAAAGATATAAAAATTTAGTTTGTCCAGTGCTGTTTATACTAATCGGGAATGCGTCAATAACACAGGAACAAATCGATAGAATAATTAAGAATAAAAAAAACATACTTAGTAGTCACATAAAAGTACTGACTGAGGGAACATTCAAATCCAATCTACAGTTTTACCTACAAACGTAAACGGTTTCACAGTTTCTACAAAAAAGGGGAGAAGAATATTTTGTTTATCAAATTCGGTAATACTAATACCTATAGCAGACGACCAGTTATCCTATAGTGACATGTGGGGGAGAGTCTATAAAGAGGTACATTTAGAGATATCGAGCTAGTCGCACAAGATACCTTTTGCGTCGCTTATAATAAAATACTGGTAAAGTAAGTAATTCGCAACGTTGCTACGGGAAGTTTAATGTTTGGGTATTCCCTAGCCTCTTTATCGTAAAATGTCGTGTCTTATTTTTTGTTGTTTAAATAATAATTAGCAAATTTAAAACGCCTCAGGGGTGAGGCGTTTGAGGTCTCCCCTACTTATAGAAAATCCAGGGGATTGTAAGTGGCGCCATAAGGCACTTGGTATGGTCCATAGAGGCTGGTATAGGTTCCTTCCGCCACGCCAAAGCCTCTGGCGTCAAAAATCGTAAAGTGGAGATGGTAACCGCGGTGTGAACCGTAAAGCAGTCGCGTGGTATTGCCGGTATTACCCTCAAAGCCGACCAGCTCACCCTCTTTTACTGTTTGCCCTGATTTAAGTTTAAACGTACTCATGTGACCATAGACACTGACAATGGCCTTGCCCGCAAATTTTCCCACGTCATGTTTAATGGCGACCCAGTTGCCATATGCCCCACTGCCGGTTCCAGTTCCGACGACCGTACCATTGGCCGTAGCGTAGATTGGAGTACCAGGCGGACCCGCAATATCTATGCCATTATGATAAGTGTATCCAAGTTTGGTAAATCCGGTATTGCCATATCCTTGAGTCAAAATTCCCTGCATGGGCCAAGCAATCAAACCATGAATCGGTTTTAGTCGGTTGGCAGTTCCAAGCTTGGCCGCAATCTGGCTGTCCAGATCGTTAATTTCTTTGCTCAATTGCGCTTCTGCTGCCTCGGAATCAGCTAACAGTTTTTGATAAGCTTTCTCCTGACCCTTGGTTTGGTCTAATACTTGCTGCTTGGCCTTTTGCTGACCAGCCAATCCCGCTTTCGTCAAGTCTAACTGGGTTAATAAAGTGTCAAGATTGATTCGCTCGCGTTTTAAGTCGGCTTGACGCAAGTCCAAATCAGCCTTAAGCTGCTTGATTTTTGTCAGTGATTCCTGGCTTTGTTGCTGAATACTGGAGATGTACTGAACTTGGTCTAAGAACTGTTGGAAGTTTTCGTTTTCCAGCGCAATCTCCAGGGGCGAACGCTGATCCAGATCGTTAATTTCGGCAATCAAACTTTTGAGAATATTTTTTTGCTTGGCGATTTGGGCTTCGGTTTCAATAATTTGATTGGTGACATCTGCAATCTCTAGATTAGTCGTGGCGATTTTATTCTCCGTGACTTCGATTTGCGCCTGCGTTTCTACAATTTGCAGATTAAGGATATTTAGGGTATTCTTCAGGGAATTAACTTGCGATTGGGCCTTCTTGATCTGGCTTTGGTAATCCGTAATTTTAGATAAAATCGCGTTTAACTCCTCTTGCTTAGCTTGTTTTTGTTTGGCTAGCTCACTCGCGCTCTGACCGGTAACATGCGGTTTGGCGCCCATGGCGAAAATAACACCAAGCAACAATAAGGCGATCATTACCTTTTTTATATTATGATTTTTTTGTTTCAAATGATAAAACATAGTTTCTATATTTTATCATAAATTTCAGATTTTGTAAAGGTTTGCTACGGCAGAATTAATCCGTTTTAGAATAATTTCTCGGCCATTTGGTAAAACCAGGAAAGCTTTCATAATTTCGAAAGGCCCCGGAGATGCCTCAACGCCAGTGAGCGCGACTCTTAGGGGCCAGAGCACTTCCCCGGTTTTCATCTCGTTGTCACTAATAAATTTTTTTATATTGTCTTCTGTCGGTTTGGTTGTTTTCAAAAGTTCCAAAAGTTTTTCCAGATTCTGAATGATGATTTGCTTATCTGATTTTTTCCATATCAAGAGTTTGGCATCATAGGTTGGATCTTTGAAAAAATACATGACCCTCTCCCCTATTTCGGATAGTTTACGTAGCCGATCTTTCTCTAAAGCCAAAATTTCACTAACGAATTCAGTTGGATACATGCTGACTGGAATCTCGGCCTTAACTAGGTATGGCAAAGTTTTGGCAAAGAGCTCTTCGGGCTTCATTTTTCTGATATAGACGCTATTAAACCAGTCAAGTTTATCCAAATCAAACACCGCGCCGGCTTTGTTGACTTTTTCAAGCGAGAATTGCTCAATCAAATCTAGTAAGGAAAAAATTTCATCCTTGGTTTTCGGATTCCAGCCAAGCAGGGCGATGAAATTCAGCAACGCGTCCGGCAAGTAACCCTGCTCTAATAAATCCCTGACAGCGACATCACCCTCCCGTTTGGAAAGTTTTTTGCGAGTTTTGGAAAGCAGGAGCGGTAAGTGAGCAAATTGCGGTGATTCCCAGCCAAACGCGGAGTAGAGCAAAATATGCTTCGGAGTGGACGGAATCCACTCATCGCCCCGGATCACATGAGTAATTTGCATCAGGTGGTCATCCACAACACTGGCTAAATGATAAGTCGGGAAGCCGTCTGATTTAAGTAAAACCTGATCATCCACTTCATTACTTGAAATTTTAATTTCACCATGCACCACATCGGTAAATCGAATTGTTTGATCGGAGGGAACATTGAGTCTAACCACATGCGACTCGCCGGCGCGTAGTTTTGCCTCAATTTCTGGGCCAGATAAAGTCAAACACTGTTTATCGTATTTGGGCGGTAATTTTTGAGCTTCCTGATTTTTGCGCAGTTCTTCAAGTCGCGCGGGATTACAGAAACAGTAATACGCGGCCTTTTTTTCAATCAGTTCTTGTGCGTGCTTTTTATAGATATCTAACCGTTGGGATTGGGAATATGGACCAAAACCACCGCGCGACTGGGTCCCATCTTGCCAGTAGGGTCCTTCGTCCGCGTTTAGCTTGAAATCATTGAATGTCTGTAAAATATTTTCAAGTGATCCGGGTACAATCCGCGCCTGATCCGTGTCCTCGATTCGTAGGATGTACTTGCCCTGTTTTTTACGCGCAAACAAAAAATTATAAAGCGCCGTGCGCAATCCCCCGACATGCAAAAATCCCGTCGGACTGGGAGCATATCTAACTCTGACTTCTTTACTCATATCTGATTACTATTTACTAATTACTACTTAATAATTTTATATTTATAAATTTTCCAAATAAATACCGGAACCGCATTCCAGATCCGCTTAATTCTCCAAGGCTGGGTGATCAGGCGCCAAAGCCATTCTAGGCCCATCTGATGCATGAAATCGGGTCGTACAGCCCGCTTTCCAGCGAGATAGTCAAATGTACCACCTAGACCAATCGCGAGTTTAACGTCCAGTTTTGAGAGGTTTTCTGCAATCCACCGCTCTTGATGCGGCGGCGAATGGGCTATGATTAGTATATCAGAATTACTTTCTGAAATCTCTTTTATTATCTGATTATCAAATGGGCGTCCTGATAACGCTAAATTTATTTTTACGCTAGGATAAAGTTTTTTTAATTCGTAGGCAGCCTGTGCCGCGACATTATCTTGGCCACCAACAAAGGCCAGAGAATAATTATTGTCAGCTGCAAGTTTTGCTAAATCATACGCGAGACGATTGCCTGGAATTTGCTCCCGAATGACAGAACGAACGTAAGTTGGATTAAAAATAATTGCTGCGCCAGTGTAGATAATTTGCCAAACACTCGCTAACCAATTTCCCTTTAATGATAAAAACTTTGCAGCCCAAAGAATGCCAATACCATCAGGTAAAGCCAGGCTGGACTTATTGAGCACTTGGAGATACTCTTTATCCTGAAGAGCAAAAATTATCTGCTCCGAATATGGTGTCACAATATAGTGCGGTGAATCAGATTGGACAAAATTGTCTATCTGATCCAATGCCTCCCGTTTCGTAATATTGTCAATCAAAACACCCGCGATATCTACTTTCATAAAAGTTTTTGCTCCATAAGGGGGATGTACTTTGGATGATGCAATAATAATTTGCTTTCGTAAAGCGTGATTGTTTCGGCGCGGAAGCTCAACTTCCGCAACTCTTCCTTAGGGAAATTTTCCACCTTCCGTTGTTGGTTCATGACATTATCCATATGGAGGTTGCCAAGTTTGACGTGCGCATAGTACTCGTGATCCTGAAACTTGTAACCCAAAGCTTGAAACTGTTTTTCTAGATAACCCTGAAGCTTGTTTAGCTCCGTGTTCGTCGCAATAGTCATATGCAATTGATTCCGGAATTTTGTAATAGCCTCAAATTCGATATTGAAGGCTTCTTGGTTTGATGTAAACTGCAGAAAATTTTGTTTTATCTTTTCCAATTCTGGATCAGTCAGTTCGCCAAAAAAATTCAAGGTGATATGAAGGTTGGTCGTGTTGATATAAGGAATCGGCAAGCGGCCTCTTGTGATTTCACCAACCATGTCTCTTGTTTTCTTGGGTAACGGGATAGCTGTAAAAATTCTCATAATGTCTTTTAATTATAGCATAATTCTGTTATGCTTATTAGGATGAAAGTCGAGAAAAATTATCTTAAGAAAACTAAAGAGCAGCACCTCCACTCCCCTGCTCACGTGTTGGCGGATGAACTTTCCCATAAGTTCTCCGATAAAAAACACTTTGGGTTTTATTTGAAAATGGCACTAACTCACGATCATAATTTATTACGTCGAATAGCCGGCGAAGTTTTAGAGAACCAATCTACCAAAATACCTGGAGCGCTTTTCGCCTTTTTGGTTAAAAAGCAGAAAGAGGTTAAAGATGCTTAAAATTGTCACTGTTCCAAATTCAATTCTAACCAAGAAAACCGAGCCGATTAAAGTGATTGATCAGGATCTGAAGAAACTTGTCACGCAAATGATTGAATCCTGTCGAAATGCTAATGGTATTGGATTAGCTGCCCCACAAATTGGAAAATCTATTCGTCTTTGCATTATCAACTTAGAACACCTTGGGTTGCCTGCCTTTGCCTTGGTCAATCCTAAAATCGTGAAAAAATCCTGGAAGAAATTGGAAATGGAAGAAGGGTGCCTGTCTATCCCAGGGGTGTTCGGTATCGTCAGGAGACCCGCGAAAATTACGGTTGCAGCGCAAAATTTACACGGGGAAATAAGAAAATTCCCAGCTCATGGACTACTGGCCCGCGTTATTCAGCATGAGGTTGATCATCTGGACGGCATTTTATTTACCTCAAAGATTAGTCGAAGAACTGATGGTGCAGAAACTACACGCAGAAAACTTTTAGAATGAAAATAATTTTTGTCGGCACAACTGTTTTTGGCATTCCAACTTTAGAAAAACTAAAAGCTGACCACCAGCTTGTTTTGGTGATTACCCAACCTGATATGCCCACTGGTCGCAAACGAGTTTTAACTCCCCCGCCAATAAAAGTTTGGTCGCACAAAAATAATATCCCGCTCTCGCAGCCTGTGAAAATTTTAGATTGTCAGGAGGAGATTACAAAGAATAATCCCGATTTGATTCTGGTCGCAGCTTATGGTCAGATTATCCCTAAGGCTATTTTAGACATTCCTAAGTTTGGCAGCATTAACATTCATGGTTCGCTGTTGCCAAAGTACCGAGGCGCGTCACCCATCCAAGCCGCAATCTTAAATGGTGATGGTGAAACTGGCATAACCCTGATTCTAATGGACGAGCAAATGGATCATGGTCCCATCATCGCGAAAGAAGTCATCAGACTTTCCGGAGACGAGACATATCCTGTGCTATATGCAAAATTAAGCCAGCTGAGCGCGACTTTCGTACCAAAACTTTTATCTGATTGGTTTGATGGAAAAATGAAACCAGCCGAGCAAATTCACGCGCAAGCAACTTTCACCAAACTTTTAAGCAGGTCAGATGCTAAGCTTGATTGGACGCAACCCGCCAAAAAAATCGATCAAAAAATTAGAGCCTTAAACCCTGAACCCGGAACTTGGACAACCCTAGATGGCAAGACTGTTAAAATTTTATCCTGTAAACTTTTAACAGAATCAAAAATTGAATTGCCTGGTAAAATCTACCCACACTTAGGTCAACTCGCAGTGAAATGCCTTGATGGCAGCATCATTGTGACTCAAATCCAACCGGAAGGCGGGTCTATTATGACTGGCGGAGATCTCCTTAATGGTCTCAAATCTGGTAGCCGATTATTTATCTGAGGCCTCGATAATTGATTTTATATATCACTCCGGCTTTGTCATCCGAGGCATACATGGTCCCGCCGGATTGGATTAGAACATCAACAGGACGACCTAATGCAGAATTTCCTTGCAGCCAGCCGCTGATGAAATCTTCCTGACCCTGAAAATTTCCTCGCGCATCTAATTTAATCCGAACGAGTTTGTATCCAGTTGGTACGGTTCGATTCCATGATCCATGGAAAGCCACGATTAGATCGTACCACATGTCCTCGGGCCAACCTTCCTCGGGCACAAAGCCCAAGCCTAATGGCGCAGAATGCGCTTGCATTTCCACTTGTTGCGGGGTTTCAAACGGCTCCATGCATGGGTTTCTGATGTAGGTATTTTTATCAAAATTTGTATCATGGATGTTGTTACCATAACAAATCGGCCAACCATAGTTCCCACCCTCCTTGATCATGTTTATTTCTTCAGGAGGGACGTTGTCTCCAAGTAAATCCCGCCCCATATCTGTCCCCCACATTCGACCGTCAACATAACTCCAAGTAAAGAACACGGTATTACGAAGGCCTTTAGCAAATTGTTTGAAATCCGACCCATCACGATTCATGGAATAAATCGCGGCACGCCGTTCGTCCAATTCGTGACAAACGTTACAAGACGAGCCAATCGAAACATAGAGTCGATTATCCGGGCCAAAACCTAGTGTTCGAGTAAAATGTCCATTGCCAGAGGGTAAATCCGCAATCTTTTTCAAAGGCGCATCAGAATTCAGTTTCGTACGAACAATTCTGTGGGTTTCCGCGATGTAGATCGTGGTTGGGTCCTGGTAATCAAACGCAATCCCGTGCGGTTGTTTAAGATTTCTAAAAATATCTTGCGCAGTCATGGTCCCGTCACTGTTTCGAACAAGTTTGGAAACGATACCTGCCGAAGTTCTGGAAACCCACATATTATTTTCCGGATCAAACGCAATGACGCGGGCACCTGACAAATTCTTTGCGTAAATTTCGATGCTAAATCCGTCCGGAAGTTTAAGTGGAAAATCAGTATTATTTCTTCCAGGCTCCAGAATATTTACGATGTCATCCGGTGGTGGATTGATAACCGGCTGGATGCCGCGGAAATTAGGCCAGAATATATAAACACCGTATAAAATCGTGGCCCCGATTACTACAACGGTTAGATTCTTTAGAAATATTTTCATTTTATACCTCAAACGACTTACCTAGCTCTGGTAAAATTACTTCGATGGATCTCTTTGGGATCAGTAAGTTAAATGTATTATATAAAAAGCTTGTGGTTTTAAACATGCCGTCATGAACTGGGAAGCACTTTTTTGGCTTTAGATCAAAAACATAGTTTATCGATTCTTTCGTATTTGACCACGAGCCAGGAGTAGGAAAAGCCAAAATTTCAACCGGTCTTTGTGGATTATATAATGCATCGCCCGGATAAAACAGCCTGTTATTAAAAAAATATCCGGTATTTAGAACTTGGCCATACTCTTCAAAGATTTCCGCATGCTTAGTCCCATGACCTTCTATAAGCATGTCACCGATTTGTTTTTCTTGTCCATGTTCGACTAAGTCAAATCCAATACCTTCCTTTTCCAAGATCGCACCAACAGCCGAATTGCTAATAATTTTTATGTTGGGATTTCGTGATAAAATCGTCTTTATCGAATCCAAATGTAAATGGTCGCCGTGTTCATGAGTAATCACAATACAGTCTATATCCGTGACGTCGTTTTGAGCTGTCGAATATATACCAGGATCAGTAAGGATTTTGACCCCAGCCTCTTCGATAATTAGACAACAGTGTCCTAGTTTTGTAATTTTCATCTCAATATTTTACCAGATTTAATGCGATTTTTTTCCCAAACCATTTCTTTGCGGTTTTGCTAAAATTTTGATCAAGCCTGGTTACGTAAAATTTACGTTGCTGTTTTTTGCTTAGTTTGGATGCAATTTCTTCGTGTCTGGACAAATAATCAGCGAGTTTCTTGGGAACAATCTCGTCCTGGCTAATGACTTTAATCCCCTTGCCAATTTTTCTTGAAAATTTATCCTTGATCAAAGCGTAATGAGTACAGCCAAGAATTAAATTCTTAACATTTTTTGATTTTATCAAATCCGAGTACGTTTCTACTGCCAGCTTCAGCTTAGCAAGTTGCACATTTTCTATCAATTGGACCAATTCCGGCGCGGCGATTTCACTAACCTTCAGCTTAGGATTAAGTTTTTTAAGCTCTTTGGTATAAGCCTGGGCTTTAACTGTGCCATTCGTCGCTAGAATACAAACATCTCCGCCGCGAATCAATTCGACTGTGGGTCTGATGACTCCCAAAACTTTTCGATTAGCATAATATTTAGGCAAATAGTCGCGTTGAATTTTCCGAAGCGCTTGCGCGGAGGCGGTGTTGCATGCCACGATGACCAGCAAGCATCCTTGCTCAAATAAAAATTTAACCGCGTTGGCGGTCAGGGCATAGATTTGTTTTTGTGATTTATTTCCGTAAGGCAGATGTTTGGTATCGCCAAGAAACACAAAATCATATTTGCGAAGTTTCTTGCTACTGAGCATGCTCCGGAGCAAGAAAAGCCCACCTAAGCCTGAATCGAAAACTCCAATCTTCATAATTCATCAATTTTCGCTGCCATAATAAAATCGTTTTCTGAAAGGCCGCCCACGGCATGCGTCCAAAGTTCAATCACGACTTGGGAATATGCCACATGCATATCCGGGTGATGATCCTGCTGTTGGGCGAGCAAGGCGACCTGGTTAACGAAACTCATGGTCTTGATAAAGTTCTTGAACGTAAATTTTTTCTGAATTTTTTTTTCGTCTAAAACTACCCAACCTTTTGACAGCTTTGGTAAGTATTTCGCAATATCTTTTTTACTAAAAGCTAAAACACCCCCTTCGCACGGCACGCATTTTTTATTTGAGAGTTTTATTTCCAAAGTGATAGAATGACCCCGAAAATCAGAAGCTGCAGAAGATTGTAAGCGTTATTGAGTGTCCAGAGCTTCCAGGATTTACCTTCCCACAGGACAGAACCTAAGGTCAGCGGGGCTAAAAAGCCTAGCCAAATCCAGAAGCCGGCGGAAAGTCCAGCCGAAACTCCTTCGGTCCTCATGTAGCTGGTTGTAAAGATCAGGAAGTGGGAAAAAACATAAGCCATGACTAACGAGCCGACAAAAGTCAGCGAATAACTTTTGGTCATGCTGTTTTTCATCGCTTCCTGCTTGGAAGAATCTAACTTATCAAACCCCATCATTTCAATCCACATTTTTCCAAACAATGGACCGTACCACACGTAACCTAAAACCATGCTGGCCACGCCACAGGCCAAGACTGCCAAATAATTTACATCAATTGCTTGCATATTTTAAAATTAATTATAAACGAGTTTATTAGACATTATCGTTCAGCGTTAAGCTGTGGCTACCGTCCGTGCAGACACACTGTTCCATTTGTTGTCCGTGAAGATGACAACCTTCGGTGTCGCAGGTTTTGGGACCATTGGAGGCCCCCCGCATTCTGGACACACGTAATGTGCGTTCATATGGATATAATTAATTATTTGACCTCGAAAATTATTGTCATTTGAGCGATAATATCCTGACTCCCGGCTTCAATTGCCGGCGCCGTTCCGCCACCGCCCATACCATCCTTAGTTGCATCCAAGACGTAAGGCATGGGATACGGTGAATATATTGAGTTTTCTGAAATAGTCACGACTCTTCCCAGACGCAAACCAGAGGCTTGGGCTAGATCACTGGCTTTTTGTTTGGCTTTTTCAATGGCGATTTTTCTCGCTTCCTGTTTCAAATCATCCGGATCATCAAAACTAAAATTTACACCCTGAATTTGATTGCTGCCATTATCCACGGCACCGCTTAAAATTTTACCCAGAGTTTCGGTGCTTTTATCAACGCCGTGAACTTTAATCGTGAGAGTCTGGTTCGCTTGATAACCGTTAATTGTATTTCGACCATTATTATATTCGTAATTTGGATAGACACTGAAATTTGAAGTCACGATATCGTCATCCGCAAGGCCTTGCTTTTTTATAAAGTCAATCAGTTCGTTGGTTATTTTCGTATTTTGATCTTGCGCAGCTTTGGCAGTCGGTTCGTTGGTTAAGACCCCGACATTCACAGTTGCCAAATCAGGCCGGGCTGAGACCTTACCTTCCGCCGACATAGACAGGGTGTTTTTCGGCACACTATTTCTAAAGTCCTGGGAAAAATTATAGACCTTATCTAGGACACTTATGCCTAAAAAAGCGACTAGTAGCAAACCCAACGCTTGCCAAACCCACGGTTTTATTTGATCGGTGTTGATTTCCATCTAATGTTTATATTATTACTATAGATTATAACAAACAAAAACAGAGGGTCAAAGTTACGGCGCGTTCAGGATTTCATCGGGGACGAGCCACTGGCAGGACGTTTTATCTTTCTTCATGCGCTCGATGTCTTGTTGAATGTCCAACTCATGTTGCTTTAAAAATTGAGTCAAGGCCTGCTCAATGTCGCTTGGATCAAACATTATCAATGAATAGTCAGCAAGTTCGATCCTCACACCAGTCATAGCGAATTGCTCGGATTTGTTTATGACAAAATAAATATTGTTGTATTTCTGCTTGATTTTATTTAGGTCGTACCCAAAATGCATCTCCAGCAAGGTTTTGGATTCGGTGCCTGTGAGAAACAAAACATAGTATCGGAACCAGCAATCATTGTCAGAAACGCGGATAATGACCAAGTCTTGCTCATTTACTCCTAGCCCCGACATAATTTCGGCACTGCCGTAAAACTTTTCGTGCTCGGATTGATAATCATAAGCCTGGGCTCGTTGGGCTTGAAACTGGCTGGCAAATCGGATTACTTCGTAGCCGGTCACCAGAATAAAGACGAAGAGTATTGTAATGATTGTCGTTCTGAGACGAACTCGAATAATCTGATCTTGAAGCAGATCCTTCGCTAATCGCTCAGGATGACAGGCAAGAACGACACTGTACACAATAAAAAATAAACTCAATAAATAACTTTGGTAAATAAAATTCGGAATCTTGGCCGCGCTCAAACTAATCGCCGCAAGATTCCACGCAAACCATCCTCCGGATAGCCATAAGAGAACTTTGTCGTGTCTGTTTACTGTTTTCTGCTTACTGATTACTAATCCTAAGATTAATCCCAGATAATACACCCAAGTCCACCCAAACAAGTATCGCTGTGGCAAATAATTTGTCAGGTACCAGTGCCACGGTCGCCCCCATCCTTCGTAGCCAGAGGCCGCATGAAAAATCGGCACAATGATTTCTTGTTTGAAGGTTTGGGGCGAACTTAGATATAACGAACCATAGGAAACAACTAAAAGTCCTAAAAAAGATAGGATTGCAAACCAAATTTGTCCGGAAATTTTCTTATGATCATAAATCAACAACCCAAAAAAGGTTGTCGCTGGGATAGCGCCAAGCAGATTTTTAGTCATGATTGGCAGCGCGACAACTAAGCCTACTAATATAAGTTTCCAAAATGGGTAATCTAATCGCTCTTCACTCTCCCCTGCCAAATACCAAAGGATGACACCAAATCCGCCGACCACGGTCAAGGCCAAAACAATATCGGAAACGCCAAAGGCATAGCCTGTTATTAACTCGTGTGTGAAAGGCGTATTAATCCAAAAAATCGCCGCAATCGCTGCGGCCACAGTCGCCCACAGGCTTTTTCTAAATCTGTACACGCAGAAAATAAAAAGTAATCCGATCAGTAAAGTGATAAATGCGTAAGATAAACGCTTAACCTCAATTGTGATTTGTCCATCCAACTGAAAAAACAAATACGGCACATATGCAAACAGCGGCGGGATGTGTTGCCAGAATGGCCCTTCCATCCAGTTTCCTGATTTCTCGTTCAGAGGATTCACGCGGACCATCGGCGGAAAAAATTTGCGTGTCACATTGGCTGCCACCACGGAATTTGATGACTCATCATGCGCGCGCAAATCTTTCTGAAAAATCAACGGAAGGTCCGACTTGGTATTGTACAAAAAATAAGTCGTAAAAATCAGACAAAGAATTACGACCACGATCGGCTTCTGGTATTTATGCATACGCTAATTCTACCGTACTATTGACAAAAACACTAAAAAGGAGTATAATTATAACTTACATGAATACCTTTGAAGGCTTAGGAATCGCGCCTAAACTGCTTGAAATCCTAAACCAACTAAAATTTACGGTACCGACACCCATTCAATTCCAATCCATCCCGATTGGTATTTCGGGCAAAGACGTCATGGGCATTGCGCAAACTGGTACTGGTAAAACCATGGCTTTCGGCATTCCCATGATTCAGAGATTGGCGCAGGAAAAGGGTCGCGGCTTGGTGATTTTGCCAACTCGGGAACTGGCTTTGCAGGTAGATGAAGCTTTGCATAAAATCGGTAAACCATTGGGGCTCAAAACCGCTGTCCTAATCGGCGGTGAATCCATCAACCGACAATTCCGCGCTTTGCGACAAAATCCACACATCGTGATTGGCACACCAGGCAGGCTTAACGACCATTTGGAGCAAAAAACCTTAAACCTTTCGCAAGTTTCGATTTTGGTTTTAGACGAAGCGGATCGCATGCTGGATATGGGATTTGAGCCACAGATCAAACGGATCTTGGCTAAAGTTCCGAAGACCAGACAGACCATGTTGTTTTCCGCCACCATGCCGGATGAAATTGTCAAAATTGCGACAGCCTACATGGCGCAACCCTTGCGAATTGAAGTCGCGCCCCAGGGTACGACGGCGCGCGATGTGGCGCAGGAAGTTTTCTTTGTCAGCCGTGATCAAAAATTGTCACTGCTCTCCAAAGTTCTTTCTGAACATAAAGGTTCGGTGCTGATTTTTATCCGAACCAAATTTGGCGCAAAAAAAGTCGCCCAGTCCGTGCGCAACATGGGTTATTCGGCCGCGGAAATTCATTCCAACCGATCTCTTGGTCAAAGAAAAGAAGCCCTGGAGGGCTTTAAGATCGGACGATATAAAGTTCTGGCTGCCACTGACATTGCCGCCCGCGGCATTGATGTCACAGGCATTGAGCTGGTGATAAATTACGATTTGCCGGAAAACCCTGGTGACTATGTCCATCGAATCGGTCGCACCGGACGAGCTGGAATGTCAGGCAAGGCCGTCTCATTCGCAACACCTGATCAGAGATACGATGTCCGATCAATTGAAAGACTGATTAAACTTTCTTTGCCAGTGTCGGAAGCCCGTGGACTTTCCTCTGCTCCTGTTTCCAGACCAAATAGCAGATCAGAACAGCCCAGACGACCATTCAAACCGCGACGCGACTTCAAACAGAGCCGTGGCGGGTTTGCTCAACGCCGACCTTTTCGTCGCGGTGCACCCCTTGATCAAGGCTTTGATCGAAACCACCGCTGAACCCAATCCCAAGCCGCCAGGCGAATTCCTAGCAATTCCAAACCAATAAAAATTAGCCACGAACCGGGTGTGAATGGTGTTAGTAGCGCCAAAACTCCGAGCATGATTAATCCGATTCCGATAATTCTCTTCACAAGCCCTCCAAATCTGAAGGCCTGATTTGTTGGACTTGGTCCAGGCTCACTCCGGTTCCGGAGAATAAAAATTTCCCGAATAAAATCACAAGCATAATTGACACCGTGGTCAGGATCCCACACATTAAGGCGGCTTGCTCCGCGTCATCTTTGCCGCTGAAATAAAATTTAACGGCAAAAATCAAACCCAAAGGCGGGGCGACGAGCGAGACCAAATACGCCCAGCGTTTTTCTTTATCCGTCAGATTGTTTTGTTTGTGTTGCTGCAGCGCGTTAATCATGAGACTGGCCACGTCAATTTTTTTGTCAGCTTTAGCCAGCTCCTTGTATGTTTCAAGTTCTTTGGTCAATTTTTCTTCGTTCATTTTGTTTTTGTAAAATATATTACACTGCCACTGTTTCTATAAGTTTAGCACAAACTTGATACGGGTCCATATTCGCAGCCGGGCAGTTCGGATTAATTATTAAAAGCATGCTAGCATATTTTGGAATTCTTTGGCTAGTTCGCTCTCATCTATAACAATATTTTGCACAAAAATAAAATCTCCACCATGTGGAGATTTTATAATATAAGTTTTATTTCTTTGGCTCGGGTGCTGGCGCTGGAGTTGGTTTGTCACCATTCGGTTTGGTTCCATCAAACATAGATTATTCCTTTCTTGAGGGTTAATTTATGCTAAGCCAGCATAGCAAATCAGGCGTTAGCTGTCAAGACTTTCTTTGGCTGGGGAGGAAGGATTCGAACCTTCGGATGATGGATTCAGAGTCCATTGCCTTACCACTTGGCTACTCCCCAATTATACATAATTCTAACAAAAAACCGTATATTTCAAAAGTGCTAATAGTGACTCCACTTGCCCTTGGAAATTCATGTGTTTGCCTTGTTGACGCGAGCGTGGGCTGTAGGAAACTTGAACCTCAAGAATTTTATAACCAAGTTTGGAAACTTTCGCTGT
>MFEJ01000019.1:34502-35085 GCA_001779915.1 Candidatus Doudnabacteria bacterium RIFCSPHIGHO2_01_FULL_45_18
GTCACTTCTGGCTCAAAACCAAAACGCTTAGATTCAAGCTTAGAGACTATCTGATCCAGCACTTCCCGATTGAACGCTTTGTAGCAAGTCATAATGTCGGTTATCTTCTGCCCAATCAAAATATTGCTGAGTTTAGTAAACAGTTTATTGAAAAAACTATGCCAGAAACCCAAAGTCTCACTTGGGCTAAGATAGCGTGAGCCATAAACCACCTTCGCGCCAGATTCTAAGAATGGCCGAAGGACTTTTTCTAGGTCTTTCGGATCATACTCTAAATCCGCGTCCTGGATAACCGCGATGTCGCCCGAAGCTTTCATGAATCCTGTGTGAATCGCCGCCCCCTTACCTAAGTTTTTTTCATGTCTTAAGATAACCACTTGGTTAAGCATGTGGTTATGCAAGTGATTAACTGTCTCATCAGTTGAGGCATCATCCACTACAATAATTTCTTTTTCCAAATTTAAAACATTAGCAGCTATAACTTGCTTGATGACCTGCTCAATCGTTGCTTCTTCGTTGTACACGGGAATAACGATACTGACTTTTTTATATTCCATGACTATAGTTTAACTTTTTTTTCGGA
>MFEJ01000020.1 GCA_001779915.1 Candidatus Doudnabacteria bacterium RIFCSPHIGHO2_01_FULL_45_18
TTTACAAACCGAGAAGCGAGATTCCTAGGGTATTGGGCGGCATGGGGACAACAATTATTTCAACTTCCCAAGGATTAATGACAGACAAGGAAGCCCGCAACAACAAAGTCGGCGGGGAAATTGTCTGCCAAATTTGGTAATAATTTTATGTCAAGAATCGGTAAAAAACCAGTGCCAATTCCAGCAGGCGTGACCGTGGACTTAAAAGACGAAACCTTGAAGGTTAAAGGACCCAAGGGCGAGTTAGCCTTGACCATTCATCCGAAAGTCACAGTTTCGAAAAATGATTCAGAAATTATAGTTAGCGTCAAACACCCTGACGAAAAATCTGAACGCGCGCTTTGGGGTTTGTTTCGAGCTTTGATTAATAACATGGTGGTTGGTGTGACCACTGGTTTTACCAAAATTTTGGAAATCAATGGTGTCGGATACAAAGCGGCAAGCAGTGGCAAAAAACTGGTCCTGAATTTGGGTTTTTCCCATCCGATTGAGATGGAAGTGCCACCAGGACTGGAGGCCCAGGTTGAAAAGAACGTCATCACGATTACAGGCTCCGATCGCCAAGCAGTCGGACAATTTGCAGCGGTTGTACGATCTCAAAGAAAACCAGAACCATATAAAGGCAAGGGCATTAAGTATCAAGATGAAATCATCCGCCGCAAGGCCGGAAAAGTCGTTAAGGCTGTTGGCGGGGGGAAATAATATGGATAACCGAAGATCACAACGACAACTCAGACATCACCGCGTTCGGGCTAAGGTCATGGGCACATCCCAAAAGCCACGATTAAACGTGTTCCGATCCCTTAGTCATATTTATGTGCAATTGATTGATGATGAAACCGGAAGAACCCTGGCTGCCGCTTCCAGCACTGAAATTAAGACCAAGGGCAAGAAATCAGAAGTTGCCGCCTTCGTTGGAAAATTAGCAGCCCAAAAAGCCCTGGCCGCTGGGATTAAAAAAGTAGTTTTTGATCGTGGGGGATATCAGTATCATGGTCGAGTGAAACAATTAGCCGAAGCCGCACGCGCGGCCGGATTGGAGTTTTAATTATATGGCCAGACCAAGACGGTCAAATCGAGGAGCAGAATTCGCCAAGCGTGAATTTGAACAGAAAATTGTGGAAATTAAACGCGTGACCCGTGTCGTCGCCGGCGGCAAGCGCATGCGCTTTCGGGCTTTGGTTGTGATTGGGGACAAAAAGGGCCGAGTCGGAGTAGGTTTGCGCAAAGGCACGGACGTTTCCGAGGCGGTGAACAAGGCTGTCACTGCCGCCAAGAAAACCATGCGGCTGGTTAAGCTTGTGAATGATACGATTCCGCATGAGACCAAGTTTAAATTCAAATCTTCGGTCGTGTTCTTAAAACCCGCCCAACCAGGCACGGGTGTGATTGCGGGTGGGGCCATTCGTTCGGTACTGGATTTGGCCGGCGTGAAAAATGTTCTGTCCAAGATGCTTGGTTCATCCAATAAAGTCAACAACGTCATGGCAACTTACCTGGCTTTGTCTAAAATGCGGTCAAAAGAAGAAGTTTTAGAGTCTAAAAAATAATATGCTTAAGCTTCACGAATTAAAACCTTATAATCGAGCAACCAAGCGCCGTAAAGTCGTAGGTCGAGGTGTGGGTTCCGGGCATGGGACTTTTTCCACCAGAGGCGCCAAAGGCCAAAAAGCCCGCTCCGGTTCCTCAATCCCAGTTGGATTTGAAGGTGGCCGTATGCCGCTCCATCGTCAGATTCCCAAGCGCCGCGGTTTTACCAGTCGCAACACCAAAGCTGCTGTTTTGAATTTGAATGATCTGAATAACAAGTTTAAAGCTGGCGATACAGTCAACCCTAAAGTTTTGTTCAATCTTGGACTCATCAATTCAGCACAAGAGGAAGTTAAAATTCTCTCGTCAGGTACGCTTCTGAAGGCCTTAACCTTTGAAAAAATTAAATTCTCAGCCGCCGCTTTAGAAAAAGTCCAAAAAGCCGGCGGGAAAATCAGCTAAAAATGTCTAAAATATCACAAATTTGGAAAGTTAGGGAATTGCGCAACCGTATAATTTTTGTGTCCATGCTTTTAGTGGGCACCAGAATTTTAGCGCACATCCCAATCCCAGGCATTCAGCTGGAAGATTTGCGCTCGCTTCTGAATAGCAATACACTTTTGGGTTTATTTGACATTTTTTCCGGCGGCGGCCTGCGCAATTTTTCCATCGTCATGCTTGGAGTCGGCCCTTATATCACGGCTTCCATTATCATGCAGCTTTTAACCATTATTATTCCTAAGCTTGGAGAGTTGCAGAAAGAGGGTGGGGAAGCGGGCCGCGCCAAAATCAACCAGTACATGCGCTACCTGACCGTGCCCTTAACCGCAGTTCAAGGTTATGGCACGATTATTCTTTTAAGTCGTTCCAGCACTACAGATATTGCCGCCAGCTTCACTTCCTTTCAATGGTTCGTGACCCTGTTATCCATCACGGCCGGCACCATGGTTCTATTGTGGTTGGGTGAAATTATTTCTGAATTTAAAATCGGTAACGGGGTATCTTTAATTATCTTTGCCGGGATTGTTGCGGGGCTTCCGACTGCGGCCCAACAAGCCTACGTTTCTTTAAGCGGTTCGGCAAATGCTTTGTCTCCGCAAAATCTCGTCACCGGGCTTTCCTATTTGGCCTTGGCCGTGGTGGTGATTGGCGGGGTGGTGCTTATAACTGAAGCCCAGCGTAATATTCCGGTTTCTTATGCCAAACGGGTTCGAGGCAATAAGATGTATGGCGGCGTGAACACACATTTGCCGCTTCGGGTAAACCAAGCTGGTGTGATTCCGATTATTTTCGCAATTTCTATTTTGCTTTTTCCGGGACTTATTGCTAATTTCTTTTCGCAAGCCAAGACCGAGGCGGTGGCGAATTTTGCCACATCCATGAATACGTTTTTCCAAAATCCTACGTACCAAGGGATTATATATTTCATTTTGGTCGTGGCGTTTACGTATTTCTATACGGCCATTGTGTTTAATCCCGACGAAATTTCTACCAACATCCAAAAGCAAGGCGGATTTATCCCGGGGCTTCGGCCAGGAAGCCAGACGGCGGACTTTTTGTATAAAGTTTTGAATCGGATTACATTGGTGGGCGCGCTGTTCTTAGGCTTGATTGCGGTTTTGCCTAACATCGTGCAAGGATTTACCCATACCCAAGCTTTGACCCTGGGTGGGACCAGTCTTCTGATCGTGGTCTCTGTGGTCATCGAAGTCATGAAGCAAGTCCAGGCCCAAATGGTCATGCGCGATTACGAGGATTTTTAATGTATATTAAACGGCTCGGGGTCCTGCCACGATTTTCACCCCGCAGGTGCTCACTGACGTTGCGCGCCAGCGGGGTCCCCAAAATCGCGTCACCCCTCGCTCGCATATTCTAACGCCTCACCTTAAGCTGAGGCGTTTATCCAGCACCATTTTTTGGTGCTGGATTTATTTTTTGGCAATTTTACGCTATAATATTCTCATGCAATTACAAAATGTTATTTTAGTCATGGGTCCGCCGGGTAGCGGCAAGGGCACACAAAGCAAACTTCTGATGCAAAAATTGGGGTATGCTTATTTTAGTATGGGCGAAACCTTGCGTGAGTATGCCAAGATGGACACAGATTTTGGTCGCGAGATTAAAACGACCATTGACCAAGGATTTATCGTGAAGGACGAAGCAGCGAAGCGAGTCTTTGAGGAAAGTTTCGAAAAAATCAAGGACATACCAGGACTCATCATTGAAGGTTACCCGAGAACCCCCAAGCAAATAGAGGTTCTAAATAACGCTTTACAAAAATCCAAGATTACCAATGTGAAAGTGCTTTTTTTGGACGTGGACAAAGATAAGCTTATCCAGCGTTTATTATTAAGAAGTAAAACCGAGGGCCGAGTGGATGATGCAAGCATTGCCTCAATCGAAAAAAGGTTTGATGAATACGGAAAGAAAACCGCAACTGCGAAAGCCTATTTTGAGTCTCGCGGCGAGTTGGTCAGGATTAACGGTGATCAGGAAGTTGAAAAGGTCCATGAGGAAATCATGAGCAAACTATGAAGCGATTAGGATTTGATTTGATAATTTTAGGATCGCCGGTTTCGGGAAAGGATACCCAGGCGGATTTGCTAATGAGTCACTACGAATTAAAGCCGGTCAGATCCGGGGTCTATTTGCGTAAACTCCGTCATAACCCCCGTTATAAGCAAGCATTTTCTCAAACTTATGACAACGGCTTGCCGATCCCTTCCAAAATTATCAATGAGTTTATCACGAAAAGCGTACGTAACGCTCCGAAAAGCAGAAATTTGGTTTTTGTCGGTACGCCCAGACTGAAGAATGAAGCCGTGCTTTTGAAAAAACTTTTGGACAAAAAAAAGCGAGATTTTTTCGCACTTTACATTCGGTTGCCAGACCAAGAAGTCAAAAGACGTTCCCTTCATCGAGATCGGGAAAAGCATGATCTTGATATAAAATTTATAAAAAGCCGAATCAGATATCATAGGAAGGAAGTCATGGAGACAGTAAAGTATTTTCAAAAATTCAAGAAAATTACTTTTATAAACGGTAACCAACCAGTTTTCCGGGTTGCTAGGGATGTGCAGTTAGCCATCAATGATTACTCAAGATCCTAAGGAAATCGAAATATTACGGCAGGGCGGCAAAATTTTAGCCGCTGTTTTAAACTTGGTCGCTGCTCAAGTTAAACTTGGAGTTTCGGCTTTTGAGCTAGACCAACTAGCTGAAAAAGAAATTCGAGCAAGAGGAGCAACACCTTCTTTTAAAAATTATGCAGCGCAACCAGGCGACCCGCCGTTTCCTGCTTCACTTTGTGTTTCGGTCAATGACGAAGTCGTACACGGCATCCCAACCAAAGGAAAAATTTTGAAAGAGGGCGATATTGTGGGGTTAGACCTAGGTGTGGAATACCAAGGTTTATTTACTGATGCCGCAATTACGGTGCCGGTTGGCAAAGTTGAAGCTAAATATTTGAAACTGATTGAAGCCGCCAAAGAATCTTTAACTGCTGGCCTGGCAAAGATCAAGGCTGGTAATTTTACTGGCGATATCGGGGCCGCTGTTGAATCAACTGCCAAGAAATACAGATTTCAAGTTGTCAGAGAGTTGGTTGGCCACGGCGTAGGCCGAGCGGTGCATGAAGAACCGGAAGTCCCTGGCTTTGGCAAACCCAAAACCGGTACCAAATTAGTTGCAGGGATGGTTTTGGCCATTGAACCCATGATTAATGCGGGCAGTTGGAAAATTTATTTCGCCGATGACAAGTGGACGATAAAAACTTATGACCATAGTCGGTCTTCTCATATGGAGCACACGATTCTGGTGACAGACATGGGCTATGAAATTCTAACCAAGATCTAATTTTGCGGTTTTGGGCAGTTATGGTATAATTATTAGGCTTTTAGATATGGAAAATAATGAGGAAAAAATTCCAGTTTCCGACTCGCGGGAGCCGGTTGAGAAATCAAATATCAAATTTTTTACCCTGGTCGTGCTTTTAAGTTTCTTATTTGGCCTGGCTGGAGCCGTTTTTGGTTCGACTTTTCTAGTTAAGGATGGCACGAGTTTTAGTCCGTTTGGTGATGTTAAAACAATCCAGATAAATGAAGATTCAGCCGTCGTGGATGTGGTCAAAAAGGCCAGCCCAGCTGTGGTTTCGATCATTATTTCCAAAGATTTGAATAAGATTCCTGGATATTCCACCTCGCCTTTTGACTTCAGTCCCTTTGGTTTGGATCCGTTTTTTCAAAACCGCAACCAAGACAGCGACACTCCGAACATTCAGGAAGTGGGCGGCGGCAGCGGGTTTATTATTTCGTCGGAGGGTCTGATCGTGACCAACAAGCACGTGGTGGAAGACACCACCGCCACTTATACGGTGCTGACCAATGATGGCAAAAAATTTGACGCCCAAGTTTTGTCGCGCGATCCAATCAATGACCTGGCCTTAGTTAAAATTTCGGCGGATAACTTGCCGACATTGACCTTAGGAGATTCCATTAACCTTGAAATCGGACAGAAAGTTATCGCGATTGGCAATTCTTTGGGTGAGTATCGCAACACCGTGACCACTGGTGTCGTGTCAGGTATTGGCCGAAACATCGTGGCCGGTGGCGGCAGTGGATCAGAACAACTGGAAGGCGTGATCCAAACAGACGCCGCGATCAACCCCGGTAATTCCGGTGGCCCGCTTTTGGACATTGGCGGTTCAGTCATCGGCATTAATACGGCGATTGATTCAGAAGGCCAACTGGTCGGATTTGCCATCCCGGTGAATGATTTGAAACGGGATTTGGATAGTTTTAATCGTTTTGGAAAGATTGTTAAACCGTTTTTGGGGATCAGATACGTTCTGGTCAACGAAAGCATAAAAGAAGAAAACAACCTAACGGTGGATTATGGAGCCCTGATCGTTTCTGGCGGCCGGCCTTCTGATCCAGCGGTTGTGGTGGGGTCGGCAGCGGATCAAGCCGGCCTACGGGAGAATGACATAATTTTGGAAGTCAATTCTGCTCGAGTTGATCAGGACCATAGTTTGGCTGGAATTTTGAAGAATTTTAATGCTGGTGATCAGATCAAAATGAAGGTTTTAAGTCGCGGCGAAACCAAAGACATAGATGTGATTTTAGGTGAAACGAAATGAGAATTTTAGCGCTTGATTGGGGAGAAGTAAGAATCGGGGCCGCTGTTTCGGATGAGGATGGTCGAATTGCTTTCCCCTTAGATAAGATTATTCCGAATAAAAACGCAAAAAGCGAAATCAAAGAGCTCATTGACCGTCTGGAGATCAAAAAAATCATTATTGGGTTGCCCAAAACCCTGAAAGGAGCCGAAGCTAAAAGTGCCCAAAAATTAAAGAAATTTGTCAGAAGTTTAGAGCCTGTTCTATCCGTGCCCATAGATCTGGTTGACGAACGTTTTACGACAGTGGAAGCTAGTAAAAAACTTCGAGCACAAGGCATGAGTGAAAAGCAGCAGCGTGCGATCAAGGATAATATCGCCGCCCAAATCATGCTGCAGCAGTATCTGAATCATTTATAATTAAAATTAAAAAATACAGATAAACCAAGATGGCCAAAACAAAACTACGTAAATTATATAAAATCAAGGTTCATAAAAACCGATGGCTCATCTGGGCGATTGCCTATGTTGTCATTGTCACTCTCGCCCTGTTTGGGTATGTCAAAGTTTCGGATTTAAACTTTGATACGCAAATGACAGGGAATACCTACCAGCCGCTGCACAGTTATAACGATGCGCGATTAGGTTTCGGCGTACGATATCCTGCGGATTGGTCTATTGGGGTAGACTCCAATTCCAGTGTGACTTTTTTTCCAAGCGAGATTAACTTAGATGGAGTGACTATCAGCGTGGTTGATCCGGTGTCAGAAAAATTTATCCGTCAGGATCTAAAAATTCGCAAAGAATCAAGCACTTTCGTGGATGGCAGTATTGGGCGCAAAATAATCAACGATATCGGAGACAATCATGCGGAAACAGTAGTTTTAGCGCTCAAGGATCATAAACTTTATGTCATCCGAGGCAGCGACAATTTGGTGTCAAAAGTTTTATTAACTTTTCATTTTTAGCCCCTTAAAATGAGCGAGTTTAGACAAGATATTGTTTCTAAACATTGGGTACTGTTCGCGCCAAATCGGGCTATGCGACCCGAAGACTTTAAGCATGAGCCCGCCAGTCCCAACCCAAAAAATTTGCAGGAAGTGGATAAGCGTTGTCCGTTTTGTCCAGGAAACGAAACCATGAATTTGGAAGTTGCTTCGTACCATCCTGGCCGGAAATGGAAAGTCCGAGTGATTTTAAATAAATTTGAAGCCCTGGGCCATACGGGTGGGCGCGAGCGGCATGATTTTTACATCGTGCGGGAAGGCATTGGGGATCACGAAGTTATTGTGACCAGGCCACATAATGTTCTGACAGGTTTTTTGTCGGACGACATGGTGGACGCCATGTTGAAAACTTATCAGGATCGGATGATTGATTTAGCCCAGCATCCAGAAGTGCAATATGTTCATATTTTACAAAATCACGGTCGGGAAGGGGGCGCTTCCGTGACTCATCCTCACTCCCAGGTTTTTGCCACACCATTCGTGCCGGAACATTTACATGACGAGGTGGTCGGCGGTCAACACTATTTTGGCGTGCAAGGCGCCTGCATTTATTGTGAGATGATTTTAAAAGAGTTATCTGATTCAGTTCGCGTAGTTTTGGATCATAAGGATTTTTTGGTGTTTGCGCCTTTCGCCTCCCGGGTGCCCTATGCCTTAAGGATTATTCCCAAAAGACACCAGGCGAATTTTTTTGAGATGACTGACGCGGAACGGCGGTCACTGGCCCAAGTGCTTAAAGTATGTCTACAAAACATTCATAACAAGCTGAATAATCCTTCGTATAATTACTATATTCATTCCCTGCCGGCGTCACATTCGCTTCATACCCGTTATGACGTGCGTAGTTATCACTGGCATTTGGAGATTCTGCCGCGACTTAATTTTTGGGGCGGGTTTGAATTAGGTTCAGATGTTTACGTCAATACCGTATTGCCCGAAACCGCCGCGGATGTGTTCCGCAGGCCTTAAATTATGAAGAAGTTAATAATCGCTAATTGGAAGATGAACCCAAAAACAGCCGAGGAAGCGCGCCGCTTGGTCGCATCTTTAGAGCACCGGATGTCCCAAGTTTACGAACGCACCGAAGTTGTGGTTTGTCCGCCTTTTATTTATTTGCCGGCTTTTCTGCATCACACGCAAGCAATCCGGCTTGGCGCGCAAAACTTAAGCTGGGCGGATGAAGGAGCGCTGACCGGCGAAATTTCAGCTACGCAACTTAAGCAATTTAACGTGGGCTTCGTGATTTTGGGTCATTCCGAACGACGACTTTATTTAGGTGAAACTGATTCCATAGTTAATGCCAAGGTTGTCATGGCGCTGGAAAATAAAATTACCCCGATTGTCTGTTTGGGCGGGGCAGAGAATGCCACGAGGGATGACATGAAAACATTGGTCACTAAACAATTTAACAAAGTGACTAAAGATTTGGAAGGCAGAGAACTTGAAAAAATTATTTATGTTTATGAACCAGTCTGGGCAATTTCCACCATGAGCAATTCGCAAGCAGCCTCGGGTGGACATGCCTTGGAATTAATTGAACACATTTACGAACTTTTGGAGCATCGAGTCGGAAAGGGCGCGGCTAGAAATATTCGAGTGCTTTATGGCGGAACTGTGAATAAAGATAATGTTTCCGAATATGCCAAGCATTCACAGATTGATGGCGCTCTGGTTGGCGCGGCCAGCCTGGATCCTGAAAACTTCTGGGCAATAGTAAAAGAATTTAATCGCGAGTCAATCCACCATGTTTAAAATGGCTCGGGGTCCTGCCGCGATTTTCACCCCGCAGGTGCTCGCTTACGCTGCGCGCCAGTGGGGTCCCTAAAATCGCGTCACCCCTCGCCAGCAGAAAAAAACAATATGAAAATATATTTAGGCGCCGATCACGGCGGATACAAACTAAAAGAGGAGATCAAAAACTGGCTAAACGAGTGGCATTTTTCTTTTGAAGATTTTGGAGCCACTAAATTTGATTCCGAAGATGATTATCCGGATTTTGCTTGGCCGGTGGCTGTGAAGGTCGGCCATGAAATGGGGGCCATGGGAATTTTGGTTTGTCGGTCTGGCCAAGGAGAATGTATCGTGGCCAACAAAGCCAAAGGCGCCAGAGCGGCGCTTGCTTGGAATGAGAAGACGGCCCATGCCGCGCGCAATGATGATGATGCCAATATTTTGTGTTTGGCCGCGGATTACACGAGCATGGACGAAGCCAGAAAAATTATCCATGCGTTTTTAACAACGCCCTTTGCCGCCGAGGAACGCTTTCTACGAAGAGTGAATAAAGTTAAAAAGATTGATATAAATCTTTAGTCCCGGACTTGATCCGGGATCCATTCCTATGACCGAGCTTGTACCAGCGATTCTGACCAATGATCTTTCGGATTTCCGCAAAAAATATGCGGAGCTTTTTGCTTTAGGGCAACATTTTAAAAAATTGCACATCGATTTCGCAGACGGCAAATTTGTAAAGAACGAAACCGTGATGCCCGCTGATTTGGCATTTTTGAAGGATTCGCCATTTGAGTTGATGGCGCATTTTATGACGAAAAGTCCGCAAAAGTATTTTCAGGCGGCCAGGGACGCAGGATTTACCTGGGTTTTATTTCATTTTGAGGCCATGGAGAATGAATTAGAAGTGACCGCCACAAGCACGATTGCCAAAACCATGGGGCTAAAGGTGGGACTAGTGATTAACCCAGACACGTCTCTTCCCAGAATCGGAAAATTTATCACACAATTTGATATGATCCAACTAATGGGCATTCATCCAGGATTCCAGGGACGGGAATTTATACCCGAGACAATTGATCGGATCAAAGAATTGCGAGCACTGTCCAAAAATGTCATAATTGCGGTGGATGGCGGGATTAAAGTTGGTATTGCCAAACAAGTGGCCGAGGCTGGCGCAGATATTATAGTCGCGGGTTCAGCAATTTTGAAAACCGAAGATGAACAAGCCGCCATAGAAGCACTAAAGCAAGATTTAGAAACAAAATGAACATAGAAAAATTAGAAGAAAAAGCCAACGATATTCGCCAGGACATTATCCAGATGCTCGTGGCGGCGAAATCCGGTCACAGTGCTGGCCCCTTAGGCATGGCTGATGTATTCACCGCTTTATATTTTGGCGGCATTTTGCATTACGATCCGAAAAATCCGGCGGATCCGACTCGGGACCGATTTGTTTTGTCTTGCGGACATATTTGTCCGGTGTGGTATGCAACCTTGGCGCATGCGGGATTTTTTGAATTGTCAGAATTGGCTACCCTGCGAAAACTAGGCACGAGGCTGCATGGACACCCACATAACGAAGTCTTGCCTGGCGCGGAAAATTCATCCGGGCCCTTGGGCCAAGGACTTTCGCAAGCCGCAGCCATGGCCTATGCCGGGTTGAATATGAAAAAAGAGCCATGGCGCGTGTATTGTGTGATGTCAGATGGCGAACAGCAAGAAGGCCAAACTTGGGAAGCGGCCATGTTTGCTGGCAAAAACAAATTACGTAACCTCACCGGCTTTATTGATCGCAACAACATTCAAATTGACGGGCATACCGAAGACATCATGCCGCTTGAGCCTTTTGCCGACAAATGGCGAGCCTTTGGCTGGCATGTTTTAGAAGTAGATGGCCATAATATCCGAGAAATCATTGACGCGGCTAACGAAGCTAAAGCAATTTACGAAAAGCCAACCGTGATTATTTGTCATACCATCCCGGGCAAGGGCGTGGACTTTATGGAGTATCGTTTTGAATGGCATGGCAAACCGCCAAATGATGAGGAAGCCAAAAAAGCTTTACAAGAATTAAGAACCCTTGGCGGAAAAATAAGAAGTGAACATCAGTAACCCCATCGCGAGCGCGAAGCGCGTGGCGATCTAACTCTAGTAAGATTGCTTCGTCGCTACGCTCCTCGCAATGGTTCAAACAATTATGTCAGTTAAACTCGTAGACAACTTATTTAGTCCAGATATCAAGCAAGTCCCGATTCGCAATGGATACGGGGAGGCGTTGATGATTTTGGGTAAAGAGAATCTGAAAGTCATTGTACTTTGTTGTGATTTGACTGAATCCACGCGCTCGCTTGATTTTTCGAAAGCTTATCCTGACCGATTCGTAGAAGTTGGCGTGGCGGAACAAAACTTAGCTGGATTAGGTGCTGGTTTTGCGCATGAAGGCTATATTCCGTTTATCACATCCTATGCGACTTTTTCGCCCGGTCGCAATTGGGACCAGATTCGGGTTTCAATCTGTTATTCCAATAACAATGTGAAAATTATTGGGAGCCATGCCGGTATTTCAGTCGGACCCGACGGCGCAACCCACCAAGGCATGGAAGACATCGCTATCACCAGGGTTTTACCGAATATGATCGTGTTAGTTCCTGGAGATGCGATTGAAGCGCGCAAGGCAACACTGGCGGCGGCAAAAATCAGCGGTCCGGTTTATATCCGATTGGCTCGCGAAAAAACGCCGCAATTTACCACAGATGAAACGCCATTTGAAATCGGCAAGGCGAATGTTTTGCGGGAAGGAATTGATTGCACGATTGTGGCTTGCGGGCCACAAGCTTACTATGCCCTGCAAGCCGCCGAAGAATTAGCAAAAGAAAATATTCAATGCGAAGTGATTAATGCCGCGTCAGTCAAGCCAATTGACGGGCAAACCATAGTCACATCTGTCAAAAAGACGCGCTGCGTGGTATCTTGTGAAGAACATCAGATTACCGGAGGTCTAGGTGGGGCAGTGGCGGAGGTTTTGTCACGAAATTTTCCAGTGCCGCAGGAATTTGTCGGCATGCCTGATCATTTCGGCGAATCAGGTGAGCCGAACGAACTGACCGCCAAATGGCGCATGGACAGCAAAGGTATCATCGAAGCCGTCAAAAAAGTTTTGCAGCGAAAATAAGATCAGAAAGCTTGGGTCAAGCCGCGTTTTTTTGTTTTTGCGTTTTTCTTGCCAAAAAATTACTAATTCAGTATAATATTGGAGTAAAAGTAACCTAACAGAAACCAAAACATGAGCAAATATGACATAGTTTCAATTGGCGACACGACCATTGACGCTTTTATTGAGTTGCATGAGGCTTCCGTACATTGCAATCTTAACCACGGTGATTGTCAGTTGTGTTTTTCATACGCCAACAAAATTCCGTTTGAAAATCTTACGATTCTTCCAGCTTGTGGGAATTCTGCCAATAATGCGATTGGATCTTCCAGGCTCGGACTCAAAGACGCGTTTATCGGAGCAGTGGGAGATGACCAGCGGGGAGCTGAGATTATCAACGAATTAAAAAAGGAAGGCGTAGATACCAGGTACATCATGGTCAACAAAGGCGTCCCAACTAATTTTCATTTTGTGATTGTATTTCAGGGCGAACGCACGATTCTGATCAAGCACCAAAAATATAGATATCAAATGCCCAAGGCCTTGGACACCAAATGGATTTATTTTTCTTCCATGGCCGCAGGCACTGAACCTTTTCACGCCGAGCTGGCAAGTTTTTTGGAAAAACACAAACAAATCAAGGTGGCGTTTAATCCAGGTACGTTTCAGATGCGCATGGGCATGAAAAAGCTGGCCAGGATTTATAAACTGACCGAAATTTTGTTTCTGAATCGGGAAGAGGCACAGCTCGTCACCCAGCAAACCACGCGTGACATTCACAAACTTATCCCCGCCATGCATAAGTTAGGCGCGAAAATTGCCGTGATCACCGATGGCCGACAAGGTTCGTATGCTTCCGACGGCAAAAAGATTTGGTTCTTGGATCATTTTCCAGGTCCCAGAATCGAGTCCACTGGTGCTGGTGATGCTTACGGCACAGCGTTTACGGCAGCAATTTTACACGGCAAAACTATTCCGGAAGCCATCAATTGGGGCACGGTTAACGCCGGACAAAAAGTTTTGACTGTTGGTCCGCACCATGGCTTGCAAACGAAGCCCCAAATTGAAAACTGGCTTAAGCAGCATCCAAAATTTAAGGCCAAGGAATATAAGTGAAATTCAAAGTTTTAGGTACAATTTTATTAGTTTTCCTTGCCGCGGCCGTGGTTAGCGTGATTTATTATTGGCGAACTGACCAGCAGGTAGCTAACTATTATTTAAACAATTTTATTGAATTTCCGATACATAAAGAAAAACCTATATATCCTACGCCAGTCGATTCCGAACAGACGGGGACCCTTTCCGGACATGTGGAGATTGGACCCAACTGCCCAGTGGAAAGTCTAGACTTCCCCTGTCCGCCATCGCAGGATCAATACGATCTCACCGAAATTATGGTTTACAAGATGGACAGAACGACAATTGTGGAAAGAACGAATCCCGATCATTCAGGCAATTACACCCTGACCCTGCCAGTTGGCTCTTACTATGCCACGTATCATCGTCTGGATAATATCTTTCAGCCGCCCATGACCAAAATTACGATTACATCTGATACAACCACAACTCAAAATTTTTCAATTGACACGGGGATAAGGTAATTTATGTTTTTGCGAAAAAAAATCCGATCCAAACTTATCTGGCTGGCGGTTATCGTGCTGTTGTTTTTATATTGGCGGGGAGTGAAGTCCGCATTAGTGGAGGAGCGAGGATGGAATTGCCAATACCATTTGGTGTACGCGGTTTGTCAGGCGAATAACAACAAAGCCCAAATGCCCGGTCTGTGGGAAATCATCAAGGCCGGAGCCAGATTTTAATGCTAGTCCATCTCGGGCGCATCGTTAATCACAAAATGCTGGGCAAATACGCGCTACCCGCCTTTAACACTTCTGATTTGGAAATGACGCAGGGCATTGTCCGCGCCGCGAAAAAACTGAAAGCCCCGGTCATCATCCAGACCTCAGTCGGCGCTCTGGAATACGCCGGCATTGAACAACTAGTCGGGATTATCAAAACGGAAGCGCACGAATCGCCAACGCCGATTGCGCTGCATCAGGATCATTGTCATGATTTTAAACTAATTAAAAAATTAATTGATTTAGGTTACTCCTCGGTCATGCTTGACGCCAGCCACCTGTCTTATAAAGACAATTTAAAGTTAACTAAAGCCGTGGTTGCATACGCGCACAAGCGGGGAGTTTGGGTGCAGGCCGAGCTTGGTCGGATTTTAGGAAATGAAGACTGGCAGACCGTGAAAAGTGGGGAGGATTTAATGACTGATCCGGATCAGGCGGCAAAATTTGTCGCCGAAACCAGAATTGATACTTTGGCAGTCGCTGTCGGGTCCCTGCATGGCATTCCCGTGGATCCGAGAATCAAAAAAGTTTTAAGCACGCTGAAAGAACATGTGGATTTGAAGAGACTAAAAGCAATCCGCGCGAAAGTCAAAATTCCCCTGGTCATGCATGGCGCTTCCGGGGTGCCTGATGCGCAGATCAGAGTGGCGATTAAAATGGGCGTGGCGGTGTTTAATATTGATACCGACCTGCGCGTGGCGTTTAACAAGGCCCTGCGCGATAATATCAAAAAATATCCGCAAGTTTATGACCCAAGAAAGTTGCTTAAGCCAGCCACAGACGCGCTCCAAGCCATGGCAGAAAAGAAAATCAAATTAATGGGCGGGAGTGGAAAGGCGAAAGGATTTAAATAATAACCCATCGCGAGGAGGCCGAAGGCCGACGTGGCGATCCCTCAAAAGTGAGATTGCCGCGTCGCCGCCAAGATAAATTCTTTGTGATAAAGCGGCTCCTCGCAATGGACCAGTAATTAATTATTCAAAAATATGGCCGAGAAAAAGTCCGCCAAAGGCGGATCCGCCCCTGGCGGAAAAAAATTCTACGACAAACTAATTTTCACCAATGACACCGAGTATTTTATTTTCGTCATCTGGGGAACTTTCGTGTGTATATTTTTACTAAAAATTAGCAACCTTCTATGACCCAGTAATACAACTTCGATGCTTTTGCTTTAATGGTTTTTGAATAATTAAATTTTATTTCGTTGAAAATAATTAATATTAATATAATGGCTTTGACAAATTCGCAAAAGCGAACTCAAAAACCATTATCGAAGTTGATATACTGGGTATGAAAATAAAAATCGCGATCAATGGTTTTGGGCGAATTGGCAGGCAAGCTTTTAAAATTGCCTTAACCAAACCAGAATTGCAAGTCGTGGCCGTGAATGATTTGACGGAACCGGCAGTGCTTTCTAATTTACTAAAATACGACTCGGTTTATGGTGTCTATGATAAGGCCGTCGGTTTTGATACCAAGAAAGAACGAGCCAATCCTGTTTCGTATACTGTTGGCAATTTACTTGTGGATGGCCAGAGGATTCCTATTTTTGCGGAAAAAGACCCATCAGCCCTTCCCTGGAAAGATTTGGGTGTGGAAGTGGTTTTGGAATCAACCGGTAGATTTACTTCTACGGAACTGGCAAATGCGCACATTCGAGCTGGCGCCAAAAAAGTCATAATTTCAGCACCCGCGAAAGATGACGGCATCACCCCGACTTTTATTATTGGTGTCAACGATAAAAATTATAAAAATCAGGCCGTGATTTCCAGTGCGTCATGCACCACGAATTGCATTACGCCTGTGGCCGCGGTCTTGCAGTCCAAATTTGGAATCAAAAAAATGATGATGTCCACGATTCATTCGTATACCGCGGAACAAAATTTGGTAGATGGGCCGCCGCCCGGGGGCAAAGCGAATGATCTCCGCCGCGCTCGCGCCGCGGCCGTTAACATTATCCCAACCAGCACGGGCGCGACCATTGCCGCGACCGAAGTCATTCCGGAACTAAAAGGACTTTTTGCGGGTGCGGCTTACCGCGTCCCGACACCTGCCGGCTCGCTTTCGGATTTTACCGCGGTGTTGAATAAAAAAACCATGGTAGAAGAAATCAACAACGCGTTCAAAGAATTTGCGAAAAATCCTATGTGGCAGAATGTTTTAGAAGTGACGACCGATCCGATCGTGTCATCAGATATTGTCGGCAACCCGCATTCCGCAATCGTGGATTTGAGTCTGACGCAAGTCGTGGATGGGGATTTAGTCAAAATCGTGGCCTGGTATGACAACGAGTTTGGCTATGCGAATCGCTTCGTC
>MFEJ01000021.1:0-286 GCA_001779915.1 Candidatus Doudnabacteria bacterium RIFCSPHIGHO2_01_FULL_45_18
TGCTATAATATTATATACGATGGATATCTTCAAAAAACTTACTTTTAATGATCTAAAGGCAAGTTTTGAGAAACTGAAACCAAAACAAAAATTCTACTTGCTGGTGTTTTTATCGTCTTTGGTTTTAAATCTGATCCCACACGAAACTTACGCTTTTACGATTAAGGCGCCTACAGCCAGTGAGCCGATTTTGGTTTTTAACCTAAGCGATGATAGCGTTGAGAATTATTTGGAGGCCTGGTCGGCGATCCTAACTGACCAATACCGGAGACAGGAAATTGTGGCC
>MFEJ01000021.1:303-17294 GCA_001779915.1 Candidatus Doudnabacteria bacterium RIFCSPHIGHO2_01_FULL_45_18
GTCGGCGATCCTAACTGACCAATACCGGAGACAGGAAATTGTGGCCCAAGCGCAGCGCCAGCAAAAATTGACCCAAAAAATAGAAACGTATCTAGCCGCGCGCAACTCGCCCCTGGCCAAGTTTGCCCCGACTTTGGTCACAGTCAAAAATTGGAAAAAAATCATCGCGTTATCCAATGCGGAAAGTACGTTGTGCCGGTTTTACCCCAAAAGTACAGCCAATTGTTGGGGGGTGGGGGGTAGCGATCTTTGGGATTTCGGCAACGACCTGCATGATGGGATCATTGGCATGAATAGATTTTTGAATGAGTATCCCAAAAAAATGAGCACGAAATATTCCCAAATGAGTTTCGAAAGAATGAATGGCTTGTACAAACAGCCGCCGGGAGCGCACTGGGTGTTTAACGCCAAAGTCATTTACGACGACCTTACGGTCATTGAATCGAGCCTTTAAGAAAAAACCGTCCCGATGAATCGGGACGGTTTTTTTACACTTGTTTATTCACAACAGCTCTTAGAGATAATCCAAGTCGATGCTCTTGCGGTTCAATCGAGATGATTTTAAATTCTCTGACATCACCGATTTTCACCACTTGCGAAGCATCGCTGATCTCATCATTCGACAATTCCACGGAATGCACCAGGCCATAAATTTCCGGGTCCAGTTCCACAAAAGCGCCAAACTGCATAACTTTCGTCACTTTCCCAGACACCACTTGGTCAACCTGGTATTTTTTTATGGCTTCGGTCCAAGGATCAGGCTGTAAACGCTTAATCGAGAAGGAAATCCGATCGCGATCAATGGAAATGATCTGCGCTTGGACTTTCTGCCCAACCTTATATAGATCTTTGGGATGTTCAATCCTATTCCAAGCCAATTCCGAGATGTGAACCAAGCCTTCCAAACCTTCCCCGAATTTGATAAAGATGCCGAAATCTACAATACCTGAAACTTCCGCGTCCACGACTTGCTCTAAGGCCAATTTTCCGATTTTCGTGCGCATGGCTTCTTCACCCACAGCTTTTTCAGAAACAATCAACTTTTCATCCTGGGCATCTGCGGTAATCACCTGGACGTCAAAGATTTTGCCCACGTAACTTTTCAAGACTTCCAAAATCTTGTTCTTGTCGCCCTCTTCCACGCGCGGATAATGCTCCGAGGAGAGTTGCGAAACCGGCAAAAAACCGATTACGCCATTCACCTCAACCATAAGCCCGCCCTTGTTGGCTTCCAAAATCTTGGTTTTGATAACCTCACGTGAACGCAAACGCTCGGACAAAGTCTGCCAGATTCGTTCTTGACCAGCTGCCCGGAAAGACATTTCAATATTCCCGTCTTTATTTTCCGATTCCACCACCAAAGCCAGGACCGTGTCGCCAACTTTAAGGGTAGTAATCCGAACTGATTCATCGTACAGTTCTCGACCTCGCACAACCCCGAGCCCAATCCCGGGGATGTCCACGTAAACTTCATTTTTACTAATGGTCAGCACCCGACCTTCTAAAATGTCCCCAGCCTTAGGGACATTAATCTCGGCCCCATCCTGCGCCAATAACTCCTGCATGGTTTTGGCATCAGTTGTGGCTATCGCGACATTTGTCATACTCAAATAATTGGTTTAAGCCATTCGTACTACGACGATTTAAACCCCTTCTTTAGCCTTAAGATTATACGCCTTTTTAAGCTTTTCATCAAGGCTAAAATTTGGTAAAATACTAAGGGGTAGGTTGCATTAAACAGCCCTGTTTTTATTGGACTTTATGACTATATCCTGGTTTGGACTATCCAGCTTTAAAATAACCGGTAGGGATCTGACCATTATCACTGATCCCTTTGGCAAAACCACGGGTCTGACGGCGGTGCGAGGGAATGCGGATGTGGTGATTTGCTCTAACCCGGCTTTAGATTGGTGTAATAATTTTTCCTCAATTTCTGGCAACCCACTCATTATTCGGGGCCCGGGAGAATACGATATTAAGGAGGCGTTTATTATCGGCACGCCAGCGGAAAATCAAGAACTAGGTAAGACCACGATTTACAGCATGGAAGTTGAAGGGGTGAGAATCTCTTTCTTAGGCCCCATCAAACAGACAGCTTTAACTGACGAACAGAAAGAAGTTTTAGAAGGATCGGACATCGTTTTGGTGCCAGTGGGTGGCAAGCAGATCTTAGATTATGAAGCAGCCACCAAAATTGCGACGCAACTGGAACCATTTATTATTATCCCACATAGCTATAAAGTCTCTGGGCTGGAACTAAATTTAGACAAGCTGGATAAATTCTTGCAGGAAATGGGTGGCAAACACACCGAGCAAGATAAACTGACTATAAAAAAGAAAGACCTGACTGGCGAACAAACCGCGCTCATGATTCTGACCCCGCAAAGATGATTAAAAAATTTTTAACCAAGCTCCAAGCCAAGCCTTATGAAACCCGAGTCAAAATCCTATGGGGGACCGTAATTGTCATTGGTATCCTGCTGATCATGTTCTGGGTTTCGGATCTGAAAGGTACGATTAAAGGTATTGATACTTCCAACCTCGTTGATTTAAATCCTTCTGACCAAAACACCGTGCTAACAAAGACCCCATTTGCTGCCGTGGAACGGGTAGAACTAAGCGGGACGCTCATGAAAATTTATTTTAACTTTACGAATTCGAGCGATGATATTTTAAATGTTTCCAAGCTGAATGATGTTAGCCTGAATATCAACGACACTAGTCTCACTCCCCAAAAAATGACTGACCGTCAGAATGCCCAATTTGTGCAAAAAGTTTTGTCTCACAGCCAAAGTTTCGGCATTCTAACCTTTGAAGCTGCGGCTGCGAAAACCGCGACCCTCACTTTTGACCAAATGTTTTTCGAAAAAGCCGCGAGCGACATTTTACAACAAAAATTAGAATTAGATCTGGAACAATTAACTAAAAGTGAAAAGATAAGAAACTAGATGAACAATATTGGCCAAATCAACCCCAGAATACTTGAAAAAGAAATGCAGGAGTCGTATCTTGACTATGCCATGAGCGTGATTGTCTCTCGCGCGCTTCCCGACGTGCGGGATGGATTAAAACCAGTGCACCGTCGGATCCTCTACGCCATGTCAGAAATCGGACTGCGAAGCTCCGCTAAATTCCGCAAATCAGCCAATGTCGTAGGGGAAGTCATGGCGAAGTATCACCCCCATGGCGACGTGGCCATTTACGACTCCATGGTCCGCATGGCCCAAGAATTTGCCATGCGCTATCCGTTGATTGATGGCCAGGGAAACTTTGGCTCCATGGACGGTGACCCACCGGCTGCCATGCGTTATACCGAGGCCCGGATGATGGCACTGGCAGAAGAAATGCTTAGCGACATCGATAAAGAAACTGTGGATTGGATAGAGAACTATGATGCGACCAAGCAGGAACCCACAGTCTTGCCGGCGAAAGCCCCAAACTTGCTCCTCAACGGTACTTTAGGCATTGCGGTTGGGATGGCCACAGATATTCCACCACACAATCTTGGGGAAGTCGTGGACGCGACAATCAAATTGATTGACGAACCATCGGCAACCACGGAAGACCTCCTGGAATTCGTCAAAGGCCCGGATTTCCCAACTGGCGGGTTTATTTACGATTGGAATACGATCAAGCAAGTTTATGCGACTGGCAAAGGGCCAATTGTCATGCGGGCCCGCACGGAAATTATTGAGGAAAAAGGTCAGCATAAAATTATCATCAACGAAATTCCATATCGCGTGAATAAAGCCACCCTGCTGGAACAGTTTGCCGAACTGGTCAAAGATAAAAAAGTGGAAGGCATCCGCGATTTGCGTGACGAGTCCGACAAAGACGGCGTCCGAATCGTCATTGAGCTTAAAAAAGAGGGCTCGCCCAATAAAATCTTAAATCAACTGTTCAAATACTCAAGTCTCCAGGATACTTTCCACGTCAATATGTTAGCCCTCGTGGATGGGATTGAGCCACAGGTTTTGAATCTGAAAAATATTTTAGAATACTACATCAAACACCGGATTCAAATCATCACGCGCCGGACTGTGTTTGATTTAAACAAGGCGAAAGATCGGGCGCATATTTTGGAAGGACTTAAAAAAGCTCTGGATCGTATTGACGCGGTCATCCAAACCATAAGAAAATCGGAGACCACCGAAGAAGCCCATGCGGCTTTGATGAGTAAGTTTAAACTATCGGATAAGCAATCCACCGCGATTTTACAAATGCAGTTGCGCGCACTGGCCGGGCTGGAACGCAAAAAAGTTGAAGAGGAATTGAAAGAAAAATATAAACTCATCGAGGAACTGGAAAGCTTGCTTAAGAATGATAAGAAAATCCGGACTGTGGTTAAGACCGAACTTTTGGAACTCAAAGACAAATACGGCAACCCCCGAAAAACCACTTTGGTTAAAACTCCGATTGGGGAATTTAAGATTGAGGACTTAATCCCAGAACAAAGCGCCTTGGTGATCATCACGAAATCCGGCTATGTCAAACGCTTGCCTCCGGATACTTATAAAACCCAAGGCCGCGGCGGCAAAGGTGTGATTGGCATGACCACGAAAGAAGAAGATGTGGTGGAATGGATGCAAACTTCCAACACGCATGATGATATTCTGTTCTTTACCACCAAAGGCCGCGTCTTTGCGACGAAAGTTTATGAACTACCCGAAGCTTCACGCACAGCAAGAGGCCAGGCTTTGGTGAATTTCTTGGAACTGCCAAGCGATGAGATGGTTTCTAGTATCTTAACAATTTCCAAAAAACTGCCGGCCAAATTCCTAGTCTTGGCTACGAAAAAAGGCTTGATTAAAAAAACCCCGATTGAAGAATTTGCGAAAGTCAGACGCTCAGGGTTAATTGCCATTAAGATCAAAACAGGGGATGAACTGCGCTGGGTCAAATATTCTGGCGGCGATGATGATGTGATCCTATCCACTTCCGGTGGTCAAGCCATCCGCTTTGGTGAGAAAGATGTGCGCGCCATGGGCCGCACTGCGGCTGGCGTCAAAGGCATGCGGCTTAGGAAAGATGATAGTCTTATGAGCATGGATTTAGTATCCAAGTCCGCCTCCGCTAAAGCTACGGGCGGATCCGCCGAAGCCTTGGCGAAGGCTGGAAAAGACAATCTGGACAACTTACAACTTCTGATCGTCACGGAAAACGGCCTTGGCAAGAAAACAGACCTGAAATTCTACAAGCGCCAGCATCGTGGTGGATCGGGAATTAAAACTCTTAAAACCACCCCGAAAACCGGCAAAATCGTTTCTCTGCACGTGATCAACAAAACCGAAGAACATGACATGGTGGTTATCACCAAACAAGGCCAGACCCTGCGCACCCCAGTGGCCAAAATCTCAACGTTGGGACGTGCTACCCAAGGTGTCCGAGTTATGACCCTGGATGCGGGCGATAAGGTAGCCACAACTACGATCATTTAACCGCTTATAACTTATGAGCGGACATTCGAAGTGGGCGACAATCAAACGGGCCAAGGGTGCGGCTGATGCCAAGCGTGGCAAGGCTTTTACGAAGGTGGCCAAAAATATCTCGGTGGCGGTGCGCACAGGCGGAGGTCAAGATCCCACTTTTAATTTTCAGCTACGGCAGGCTTTGGATCACGCCCGCGAAATTGGCATGCCCAAAGAAAACATTGAACGAGCGATTAAACGAGGCGCGGGCGAAGGGAAAGAAGCGATCGAGCAGGTAACTTACGAAGGTCATGGTCCGGCTGGTTCGACATTTATCGTCGAAGCGGTAACCGATAATTCCAACCGGACCCTGCAATCGATCAGAAATATCTTTACGAAAAATAATGGCCGGATGGGTGAAGTAGGATCCGTGGCCTGGAGTTTCCAATCTAAAGGACAAATACTGGTTGAGAAGCAAAAAGGACTCGAGGACTTATTTTTAGAACTGATTGATCAAGGTGTTGAGGACGTAAAAGAATCCGAAGAAGGCTTGGAAATTTACACCAAGCCTATGGATTTAGAAAAAACCAAAAAATTTATTGAAAGCAAGGGAATTAAAATTTTATCAAGTGAATTGATCATGCGGCCACAGCAATCAGTGGAACTATCCGAAGCGGATAGTAACAAAGTTCGAACTTTAATTGACGCTTTAGAAGATGACGATGATGTGGTTTCTGTACATAGTAATGTTAATATCTAATTTCTAATTTTTAGTTTCCATTGAATTTTTATTGGCTAATAAATATTAAAAACTCAATAATAATTAGAAACTAACAACTAAAACTTTTATGAAAATCTTAGGGATTGATCCTGGAATCGGCCGTACCGGCTACGCGCTACTTGAACAAACCGGCAACCAAATTGTGTTAAAAGCCGTTGGATGTATCACCACGACCATTGGTGACCCGGAATATTCACGCCTCTTAGAAATCAGACAAGACTTAGATGCTCTAATCAGAAAATTTAAGCCTGATGCTTTTTGCGTAGAATCACTATTCTTTGCGGCCAATGCCAAGACGGCCATGATGGTCGGACAAGCCAGGGGGGTGATTGTAGTCACCGCCGCAGAACATAAACTCAAGATCATTGAAGTGACCCCCCTGCAAGTCAAAATTTCTGCTACGGGCTATGGCAAGGCGGATAAGCGGCAGGTCCAGAACATGATGATGAAAATTCTACACTTAAAAAAAATCCCCAAACCCGATGACGCCGCCGACGCCGTCGCTATTGCTTGGGCAGGAATCGGTCGCTCGGCATAAGCTTGCAAAATTACCGGCCACAAATTCAGCAGAATTTGTGGCCTGCTTGTTTGCGCCGTCGCGCTGCACAGGCTAATTTTGCAACATATGCCTCGCTTGAAAAAAAATAGGAAAACCTTATAATCTATATATGCAACGAAAATTTCACCGATCCAAACACGCGAAGCTGGCAGGTGTAGCCGCTGGGCTTGCCGATTATTTTAACATTGACGTCATGCTTGTCAGATTAGCGTTTGTTTTAACTACGTTCTTAAACGGCATTGGAGTGATCGCCTACATCGTGCTTTGGATCATCACTGACCAAGAACCCCACACTCACTCGGAAACATAACTGGAACAAAATAAATCCAGCACCATTTTTTGGTGCTGGATAAACGCCTCAAGGGTGAGGTGTTTTTGATTTGCTACTGAGCATGCTCAGTAGCAAACTACGTAGTTATATAATCTTGATAAACTTTCGCTTGCCGACTTGGATCAGGTTGCCGGATCCAGTATCACTTTCTTCTGTGGCATTTACATCATCAATCTTTACACCATTTTGTTCGATCAGTCTTTTTGCTTCACTTTTACTTGTAGCCAACTTAGTTTCCACAAGCACGTCAACAATATTGCTTGAGCTAACCTTCATTTCTTCAATGTTGGTTGGCTTTTCTTTATTGCTAAAAACTTTCTCCCATTCTTTGGAAGCTTTTTGGGCAACATCCTGACTATAATAAAGATTAACGATCTCAGTTGCTAACCGGATTTTAATATCGCGAGGATTGGTTTTTGCCTGCGGCTCGAGTTTTTTGATTTCATCCATAGGAACTTGGGTGGCATGCTCAAAATATTTCATCATTAGCTCATCAGCAATAGACATGACCTTACCAAACATATCATTTGGTTCATCTGTAAGATTGATGACATTCCCCCAAGAAGAGGACATCTTGCGACCATCAGTTCCTTCTAGAAGATTGGTCGTTAAAATATCTTGCGCGGGTTGGCTGTAAGCTGGTTGGATAGTCCTCCCGGCTAAAAGATTAAAGCGCTGATCAGTGCCACCGAGTTCAACTTGGGCTGCAATGGCCACTGAATCATAACCTTGCATGATGGGATACAAAAGTTCCCGAAAGGAAACCCTTTTTCCGGCTTTCAGTCTTTTGGATATGACTTCCCGCGCTTCCATTTCATGTAGACCAAACAGATCCGCCATTTTACCAATATCTTGAAAACCTAGTTTAGATAACCATTCGGAATTGTAACGCACCTCGGTTTTTTTGGGATCCAGAATCTTAAAAGCTTGTTCCTGATAAGTTTTCATATGACTCTTGATTTCTGCTTCAGTTAACATTGGCCGTTCGGAATCTTTATCCGAAGTGTCACCGATTAGCCCCGTAAAATCGCCGACAATTAAAACAACTTGGTGACCCAAGTCCTGAAACTGGCGCAGTTTCCACAAAACCACAGCCCGGCCAATGTGGATGTTTGGGCTGGTTGGGTCAATGCCTAATTTGACCCGAAGTTTCTTGCCGGAATTTAAAGCATCCTCTATGTGCTTTTGGTCAATGACTTCCGCAACCGATCGAGTTAAAAGTTCCGTGATTTTTTGATTCATATATTGCTATCGCCATTATAGCAATTTTTTGGTACAATTAGTAGGCATTTTATGCCCAACTACTATTATTCCAACTGGAACAAAAACCGACGACCAAGCTTTAGAAAAGTCCTGACGAGCCTGGCAAATTACCCTTTCTACCTTTGGCAAAAATTCAGGAAAGAAAAAAGTATGCGAAGAAAAATCTTTTTTGTCGGACTCTACCTCTTTGTGGGGGGATTGCTGCTTGGCAGCATTACTTTTGCCTGGGTATCACTAAGTCTGCCGGATCCAAACAAGCTTAACACTCGGATCGTGGCCCAATCCACCAAAATCTACGCGCGGGACGGCACCACCCTGCTTTATGAAATCCATGGCGAGGCGAAGCGGACCTTGGTTACTTTAAATGACATTCCTGACTATATGAAACAGGCGACAATCGCCATTGAAGATAGAAATTTTTATAAAAACCCGGGGGTGGATTGGCGAGGGATCCTCCGGTCCGCATTCGTGGACATCAGAAGCGCCAGTACCCAGCAAGGCGGTTCCACCATCACCCAGCAATTTGTCCGCGCGGCCATCTTAACTCGTGAGAAAACTCTCATCCGCAAAATCAAAGAGATGGTGTTGGCCATTGAAATCGGACAAAAATATACTAAAGACGAAATTTTGCAACTTTATTTAAACGAAATTCCTTATGGTCAAAACGCTTACGGCGTGGAAGCCGCGGCGCTGACTTACTTTGCCAAACATGCGCGCGATTTAACTTTAGCTGAAGCCGCCTATTTAGCCGCCATGCCGCAGGCACCGACTTTCTATAACCCCAATGGCCCCAATCGAGCCCGACTGGACGCGCGCAAAGATACGGTTTTAGCACAAATGCAGGAGCAGGGTTATATTACGAAAGAACAGCAAGAAGCCGCTGTGGCCGAAAAAGTTGTCTTTAGTAAAATCAAAGATGCGATTCTGGCACCGCACTTTGTCCAATACGTAGAAAGTTTGCTCGCGGAAAAATACGGAGAAAAAACTTTAGAAGAAGGTGGGCTGAAAGTTATAACGACGCTTGACTGGACCATGCAGACAGCTGCGGAAACGGTTGTTAAAGATGGGGTGGCTCGCAATGAAAAAAATAATAAAGCGACCAACGCCGGGCTCGTAGCCATTGATCCAAAAACCGGACAAATCCTGGCTATGGTTGGATCACGGGATTACTTTGATGAGGAACATGACGGTCAGGTTAATGTCACCTTAAGCGAGCGTCAGCCTGGGTCATCGTTTAAACCCTATGTCTACGCGACTGCGATCAAGCAAGGCATGAGTCCGGCCACCATGCTGGTGGATGTGAAAACCAATTTTGGAACTTATGGTGATGATCAAGATTATGTTCCCGGCAACTATGATGGCGCAGACCACGGCGTGGTCTCTATCCGCCAGGCCTTGGCTGGATCGCTCAATGTCCCGGCTGTAAAAACCCTGCACTTGGTGGGCGTACAAAACGCGATTGACACAGCCAAGGACATGGGAATTACTTCCGATATTAATGCTGAACGTTGTGGTCTTTCCTTGGTGCTTGGCGGTTGCGAGGTCAGGTTGATTGATCATGTGTCAGCCTTTGGAGTCTTGGCCACTGGCGGCATAAAACAGGATAAAACTCCGATCCTGAAAATCGAAGACAACAATGGTAATGTCTTAGAAGAATACGAAGAACATGATGGCGCGGAAGTCCTGGATCCACAGGTCGCTTACCAACTGGTCAGCATTATGACTGATAATGATGCCCGCTCGTTTATTTTTGGATCTAATTCACCCCTGATCTTACCCGACCGCGTGGTGGCTGCCAAAACTGGTACCACCCAAGCCTGGCGCGATGGCTGGACCATTGGATTTACGCCTTCTCTAGTCGCTGGGGTTTGGGCTGGTAATAATGACTACACTCCCATGCGTCAAGGAGCTGATGGGGTGATTGTTGCTGCCCCGATCTGGAATCAATTTATGAAAGCCGCTCTCAAAGATACGCCTGCCGAAACATTCACCGAACCAACTGGTATGCAGCGGGTTTTGGTCGACTCGGTGTCTGGAAAATTGCCAACAGAATTTACTCTTGCCAGCAAATCGGAAGTCTTTGGAAGCGGCAACCTGCCGCATGAATTTGATGACGTGCATACCGCCGTAAGCATCAACAAATTAAACGGTAAAAAAGCCACCAGCCTAACTCCGCCAGAATTAGTAGAAACCAAAATCTTCAGTGTTATTCACTCCGAGTTGCCTAGCAACCCTGATTGGGAAGTGCCGGTGGCCTTGTGGGCTATGGCTCATGGCTACACTTATCCGCCGATAGAATTAGATGATGGGTCCACGACACCACCGTTCAATATTCCACAAATCATTACTTTTATAACACCCTTAAGTGAGCAGGAGCTCCCAATGACGCCGTTCACAGTGGAAGTCAGCACGCAAAATTTTCTCCCAACAACCGTGGATGTTTTTTTAGAAAACCGGCATTTAGGCACCAAAGCCAATACCCCCTTTACCTTTGAAGCAAAAAATCCCAAGGAAGGCTGGCAGACGCTGAAAGCGGTTGCCCGGTTAAGTAACGGTAATCTTGTCCAGAACTCGATTCGCATCAACATCAAAAAATAAAGATTTATGATCCAACTGCTAGCGGGAATTTTGGCGTTACTGCCAACTTATCTGGTCCGATTCCAAATCCTAGGAATACCCACCACATTTTTGGAAATTCTGACCGTAATTTTCGTATTGGTGGCCGCCAGCCGCGCTAATCAAGAATCTATCAAGAAAATAAAAAACCTTGGCTGGTTAAATACCGCCATTTTTATATTTGTCTTATCCTCGATTGTTTCCACAATCATTTCACCTGACAAAACTCGGGCCCTAGGTCAGCTTAAGGCCCTAGTCTTAGAACCTATCTTGTTTTTTTATGCGATCATTATCAGCGTCAAATCCAAAGAACAATTTTATACGGCTCTGCGTTGGTTATTTGTTTCCGCCAGCCTAATTTCACTATTTGGGCTGCTCCAATCTGTGTCCTCCATCAACTTACCGCTGCGCTTTTGGGGGGCAGGAACAGAAATTAGGCGCATTACTTCGATTTTTGAATATCCAAATGCCTTGGCTCTTTATCTTGGGCCGCTGATCGGGTTTTTTGCAACCCTGGCGCTTTCCAAATATCAGTTATTTAAAAACCGATGGGTCATTTGGGCCGGCTTGGTCTTAATGATTGGGGCCTTATTGTTAACTTTTTCTCGCGGCGCGTGGCTTGCTGTGACCCTAGGGTTGTTACTTATGTCCATCAGTCATTTTGGGGCAAAAAAAACCATACTCCCGGCAATGTTTATAATTTTAATAGCCTTGGCTTTGCCGACTGTTCGCCAACGGGTCCTGTTAGGAGTTTCTGATGCCTCCAGCTCCGCCCATTTGGATCTAATTAAGATTGGGGTAAATAAAATTATTGGAAACCCGGTCTTGGGCAATGGTTTATCCGGCTTTCGAACCACCCAAACCCAAGCTCAATATTCTGGCGAGATTTTAAACTATCCCCACAATATTTTCTTGAATTTCTGGTTAGAGACAGGCTTACTCGGGCTAATTAGTTTCCTAGCCATCTTTGGACTTGCGTGGCAGAAAATAAAAAACCCTGCCTTGCCGGCAGGCAGGCACCCGGGAGCTTTAGCGCTTGCGTCAGGCGTGTTTCTGTTGATTGTTCTGCTCCACGGACTCGTGGATGTCCCTTATTTTAAAAATGATTTGTCAGTTTTATTTTGGTTTGTCATGGCTCTAATCTATATTTAACTATTTTCAATAAAGTTAAACCCATCCGCATCTTTAACGCGGGCTTTGGGTTTGATAATTAGTTTACGATTGGGATCAACCCCGACACTTTCGGAAAATAAATCATTGTAAAGTGAGAGATAACTATGGACCACGCGACGTTCATAAGACTGCATGGGTTCTAATTGCACCGGTTTTTTCGTTTCGCGCACATGGTGAGCGGCTTTGCGCGCCAATTCTTTCAGATACAGCACGCGCTTATCTTTATAATCATCAATGTCGATGGCAAAAGGAAACCTGTCATCCTGGGTTTGTTTGCGGAACAGGATTCGGATGATGTACTGTAAGGCTTCCAAATTTGCTCCCTGTTTGCCGATCAACAGTTGCGCATCACGAGTGCGGATATTAAACACCGTTCGACCTTCTTCCTGGCGCTCAAAAATTTCCGCATCAAACGTCATGCTGTGTAAAAGTTCCAAAATAATTTTTTTCAAAGTCTCATTCATCCCGTTTAGAAATTAGATATTAAAAATTAGAAATTTTAACTAGCCTTAGCTAGCGCATCTTTGGCTTCTTTTCTTAAAATATAATATTGCTGCCCAATCCCGAATAAGGTTGTCACCACCCAATACAGAGTTAGTCCGGCTGGAAACTGAACACCCAAAACCACGGTTATCAAAGGCAGAAAATAAAGTGTCTGCCATTGCATCATTTTTGCCGTGGGATCATCGGTTGGGGTCTTTGGCAACATCAATCGGCTTTGGAAATACTGCAAGCCTCCGGCTAAAACAGCCATGATTACGTTTTTCGAAGATAGGTTCAAAAAATTCAGAAACATAGGATCAATACTTGCCGGGGTTGTCACAAAACCATATAAACCCTCAAGCGTTCTTCCGTCTAAACTCTGAATAAATACCTGATACAAAGCAATTAAAATTGGCAATTGAATCAAAAGCGGCAAGCAGGAGCTTAGGGGATTAACCTTGTGGACCTTATAAAGCTCCATAGTGGCTTTGGCCTGGGCTTCTTTGTCATCTTTATACTGATGCTTGATGGCATTCATCTTCGGTTGCAGGTCAGTCATGGCCTTCTGATGCTTTAAAGACTTATGAAAAGACGGCAGCAAAATTAACCGCACCAAAACTGTGATTAGGATAATCACAATCCCAATATCTGGGATGAAATTATAGAAAAACACCAGCAAGTTGAGCAGGGGATAAACTAAAAGTAAATTAAAATAATGTCCGATCATAAATTAGGGCAAATCAACGGCCGGGGATTGGCCCGGACGGCAGCTTAATAGTCTTTTAAAAATTTTAGGCAACCCCATAACGCCCTGACTAGCTAAAACCAATCTGGCGTATTCGGAACAAGATGGATAAAATTTACAGTACCCGTAAGGAAACAGACCTCGCGCCAAACCATGATCCGGGGAAAAGGTTTTTTGGTAAATCAAAACCAAAAACAATAAGGGAAAGCTTAATATTTTACTGATTGTTTTTATGATTTCCATAAATGGGCTTTGTCAAAAAATAATTCTATCTCTTGTTGCAACTGGCTAAATGTTAGTTTGAGGATTTGGGGGCGAGGAAAAAATAGCACGTCTACCGGTTTTAAATCGGAGGCTCTCTTCTGCAACACAGCTTTCAGCCGACGCTTGATCAGATTTCTTGCTACCGCTTTCGGGACAAGTTTTTTTGGGATAATAAAACCAAAACGCGGAAAGTTTTGGTTTAGGGACTTGTGGATTCGTATTTTTATGAAACTGGTTTGATACGATTGACTGGCCCGAAAACTGGCAAAGTCGCGCTCGGTTTTAAGCAATCCCAAGCGTGGCATTTTACACCGTTAACCGCTTTCTTCCTTTCGCGCGTCTGGAAGCAAGGACTCTCCGCCCGTTAGACGAGCGCATCCTTCTTAAAAACCCATGGACTCGTTTGCGGTGTTTCTTTTTAGGATTATAGGTTGGTTGCATACATAACATTATACTGCAAAACAGCAATTTTGTCACTCCTGTAAACAAGCCCAGCATTTAATACACTCTCAATCCACAGATTATTAACAGTGAGTTATTTTTTTGGCTAAGGTAAAGCAAAAACTTATTATTTACATGTTGATAACTTATCTGTTAAAATGATTTGTATGACGAATCAACAGCTCTGGCAAGCCATCCTCGGTAACTTGGAACTTACCCTAAGCAAGGCCAATTTCACTACTTGGTTTAAAAACACCTCGGTTATAGAAAAAAGTGACAATGGCATTGTCGTAGGCGTGCCTAATGCCTTTACCAAAGAGTGGCTGCAAAATAAATACCACCAAGACATCCTTCGGGCCCTCAAGACAATCGCGGCGGAAATTAAAGAGGTCAAGTACCAAATTATTAATACCGCCTCTGCGGCGGCCCCCGCTACTTCCCCGTCATCCAAAGAGGCTGTTCGGGTTGCGCCCAGAAAAGCTGAAAACCAGACTCTCAACCCTAAATATACCTTCACCACTTTCGTTGTTGGGTCCAATAACCAATTGGCACATGCGGCAAGTTTGGCGGTGAGTAAAAAACCTGGGCAGGTTTATAACCCGCTTTTTATTTATGGTGGTGTCGGGCTTGGCAAAACGCACTTAATGCAGGCTGTGGGCGCGGACATTGTGAAAAGGGAACCAAATGCAAAAATTTTATACGTCACCTCCGAACGATTCACCAACGACTTTGTTTCAGCCATTACCCAGGGACGAGCGGATCAATTTAAATCACTTTATCGCAACGTGGACGTCCTGCTCGTGGACGATATCCAGTTCTTAGCCGGTCGCGAGGGAACTCAGGAAGAATTTTTTCATACTTTTAACGCGCTCCATCAAAACAACAAGCAGGTGGTGATGACTTCCGACCGCTTGCCGAAAGAAATCCCGGCCATTGAGGAACGTCTCGTCTCCCGGTTTGAATGGGGGATGATCGCTGACATCCAGGCGCCTGATCTTGAAACCCGCCTGGCCATTCTGAAAACCAAGGCGCGTGAAAAAAACTATACCATTGAGCCCGAGGTCCTAACCTATATTGCCGAAACCGTCCAAAGCAACATCCGCGAGCTGGAGGGGGCGTTAAATCGACTTATGGTTTATTGCCAACTAAACAACACCAGACCGACATTGGAACAAGTCAAAAGCGTTTTGGTTAATGTGATTACTCCTCCCAAAAAACGCGGGGCCAGTGCAAAAAAAATCATTGAAATTGTGTCTGATTTTTATAATGTCACCCCCGAAGACCTGTTGAAGCAGTCTCGCAAGAAAGAATATGTGAACCCCCGCCAAATCGCCATGTATATTATCCGGAAAGAGCTGGAAACAAGCTTGCCGTCCATCGGCGATTTCTTTGGCGGCCGCGACCATACCACCGTGATCCATGCGATTGATAAGATTGAAAGAATCATCAAAGAAAAGAGTGGACTAAAGCAGGAGATAGAATTAATCCGCGACCGATTATACCTTGTTTAATAAGTTGTTGGTTAGTGGTTAGCAACATGTCAGTAAAAATTTATAATAAAAAAGTAATCTTAAGTTGTCAGAATTTTGTACACAGCTTCCAGACAGATCGTTAAATTATTTTTTAAAAATAAGTTGAACAAAAACGGTTCAAACCAAACCATACACACAAACCCACAGTATCTATTATCATTATTATTTATTTAAACCTTATGAAGATAATATGCACAAAGGAAAATTTGAAAAAGGGACTGTTTATGGTTAGTCGGGTCGTTGGAAATAATAATCCACTCCAAGTTTTAAATAATATTCTATTAAAAACCGACCAGGGACGAGTAAAACTCTCTTCGACCAACTTAGAAATTGGAGTAAACACCTGGGTTGGCGGCAAGGTTGATAAAGAGGGGGCCCTAACCGTCCCGGCCAGGCTGATGAATGAATATATTAATAATTTACCTAGCGAAAAGGTTACCCTAGAAAGCCTGGATAACAGTACTTTGGTTTTAGAATCAGAAAACTATCACACAAATATTAAGGGGTTACCACACGAAGACTTTCCGCTTATCCCTAGTATTGCCGAAGAGGCTTTTGCCAAGATTGATGGTACAGAACTTAAAAATGCGCTTTCGGAAACCGTCTGGGCCTCTGCTCAAAACGAAACCCAGCCTGAGATTTCTGGCGTATTTATGGCTTTTGAGAAGGATTCCTTGCGGATTGCCGCCACGGATCGCTACCGTTTAGCCGAACGCACAGTCAAGCTGTTAGGACCGGTGGAACAGGAAAAAGAAGTGATTCTTCCGGCCCGGACCATCGCCGAGCTTTATAAAATTTTGGGCGCTGGGAAGGGCGAGGTGGAAATTTATTTTTCCGAATCCCAAGCCTTGTTTAAGTTTGACGAAACTGAACTCATCTCCCGGCTAATTGACGGCCAATATCCGGACTACCGGCAAATTATTCCGAAAAGTTTCAAAACCGAAGTGGAAGTTCCCCGCGAGGAACTTATGCACGCGCTCAAGGCCGCAAGCCTGTTCGTGCCTGATTCTAATAATATAACCTTAGAAGTCAAACCAGGGGCAGGAATTACCGTAACTGCTTCTTCCATGGCTGCGGGAGAAAACACCACCCAGATCAAAGCCAAAGTTACAGGGGAAGAAAATGGCGCAGTGTTTAACTTTCGGTATTTATTGGATTGCCTAAACAACCTGGCCGTCACCACCGTCAGGCTGAAAATGATCAATGACGCATCTCCGGCCGCTGTGGTTCCGGAAGGCCGCGACAACTATACTTATATCGTTATGCCGATTAAGTTGTAACAATGCGGGTTACCTCGGTAAGTTTGGAAAATTTTCGGAATTATAAACAAATCAGCATCAACTGTGATGTTGATTTAGTTTTGATTCTGGGTGAGAACGCCGCCGGTAAAACGAA
>MFEJ01000021.1:17397-18021 GCA_001779915.1 Candidatus Doudnabacteria bacterium RIFCSPHIGHO2_01_FULL_45_18
ACCTCGGTCAATTCGTTTGAGATTGTGGTTCAGACAAGCCCCGCGCCTAAGCGATCCTATAAAATTAACCAGATTAAAACCAAGCGCGGGTTGTGGCAAAGCTTCACCACAGTTTTGTTTGTGCCCAATGACCTAAACTTGTTTCAACTCGGCCCCATCCTGCGTCGGAAATTTTTAGATGAGACACTTAGACAAATTGATCAGCAGTATAGCCTGGATTTAGAATCCCTGGATCATATCTTAAAACAAAAAGCCGCGCTTTTAGAACAAATTTATCAAGGCGCAGCCAAACAAGCGGACTTAGATTTTTGGAATCAACAGTTAGTCCCGGTGGCGCACCGGATTACCACCAGGCGCCAGGATTTTATAGATTTTTTAAACAAAAACATAACCCCCAAGACCAACGAGCTAACCGGTTTTAAGAATAATTTTACGATTATTTACAAGCGAGTAGCCGCGGAAACCCCAGAAGAACTGCATAAAAGTTTACAAGAACAGGAGCAGGCGGAAATTAGAAGCGGTAAAAACTTGCTTGGCCCGCATCGTGATGATTTTGAAATCCACAAAGACGAGCAATTAAACCTTTTTAATTCTTCACGAGGGGAATTAAGATCGCAAATTTTG
>MFEJ01000022.1 GCA_001779915.1 Candidatus Doudnabacteria bacterium RIFCSPHIGHO2_01_FULL_45_18
GGGTTTGGTTGTATGCCCGCTTGCTTAAACTCACATTCACATTGGTTCCTAAAACTTGGGAAAGATAAACAGTGGCCGTAGCGTTAACAGTACTGGCATTATCAGCTGATGCCGAAGCGCTGTTGGTTAAGTACTGGTTAGTAGTCGAATTGACTCTGGCGTCAAAGGTCAAGGTCCGCGACTGGCTTGGAAACAGATTGCCCAAATCTTGCGTCCCGGAAAACAGGTTGCCAGAAGAAGCGCCGGCGTCATCCACAAAAGTATTCGCCACATAACTTAACCCGGATGGCAAATAATCAGTCAGCCGGACGTTATTAACGTAAGTTGAGAAGCTATTGTTGCGAACAGTCAGCCGGAATTGGAGCAAATCATTATTGGAAGCATTAACAGAATTGGAAAAATAAACCCCGGTGCTAAGATTCCGAACTTCTTTGGTTAAACTTAGCGAAGCGTTGCCTATAACCGAGGTTTGATTCACAATCACGGAAGCCAAAGCATTGGCGGAATTGCTGGAAGAACTCACGAAAGCTGTGTTCGTCAGAGTGGTTGCGCCAGAACTAAATTGTGAAGAATCAGAAACATTGGCTCGCAAGACCACGGTTTTGGTTTGATTGGCACTAAAATTGCCCAAATTTAAATTGTTCAAATTACTTCCGGTTTGAACGCCATCAACGGTCAAAGAATTATTCACATAATTTAATCGGCTTGGCAGAGTATCCGAAAAATTAACATTGGAAACAGTGCCGCTTCCTGAAACCTGCATCTGGAATTCTACCTGATCGCCAGGATTGGCTCCAGAACTGTTCGTAAAAAACGTTTGATTCTGGGTGACATTTCTGACATTTTTGGTCAAACTAAGCGATCCTGATGTTTGGGAGGCATTAATTTTCAATTCAAACGTCATCTGGTGAGAAAACTGCGTACACCCGCGCATGTTGCCAACTGATGCGCCAGTGGTCACAATATTGTCAGATAAACTTCGGGCATTGCTTGGTCCGTAATCATAAAGAATTCCTGAACCACTAATGTAACTCAAAGAAGAATTGCCAGACATATTGACCACCGCATTTCCGCCTTTGGTAGCACTGGTAATTAAAGCGGCATTGTCAGCCCAAGCTTGCGCGGTCAGGATCGCCGAGTCTTGCGTGCTCGGTACATTCGCTTTCAGCATGACATTAAAAGCTTCGTTTTGAGGTAAATCTACGGTGCCATTATGGACAAAAAGTCTAACCCGAATCGTGTCACCAACATTGCCGCTGGCGTTGGAACTGTACCCGGAATTTTGCGTGACGTTTCGTACCGCCAAAAGCGGATAATCCGTGCAAGGATTGCCAGATTCAGAAATCGGCCAAATATTTAAAAGTGGTTGACCATTGGGCGGAATTGGGGTGCAGGTAGTTTGCGCGTTTGTGGATGGCACAAACGAAACAATTCCGGCCAATACCAAAGCCAGACCGATTATTTTTGCGATTTTGGTTTTGGACACATTGGTCATATATTGCATAATTGTGTTCCTTTCAAGCACTCATGGGCTGTAATTAATTTATAACCCAAATCGTAACTAAAAGAAAGAGGAGGGAAACGGACGACATGGTCGTCCGTTTCCCAAAAACACGAATCGCTACTAGGGTACGCCTGGATTTGGAATCCCAGGCTTTTCGACTGCTGGCACAATGGGCACAATGGGCACAACTGCCAATTGCACATGGCCGCCATCTGGCCAGTAATGCCAGGCCAGATAAGTCCCTGCCGCGAATATCACCACGGCACAGACCCGGTTTCGGGTCTTGCCTTCGCACCATCCCCGGTGTTCTTCTCGTTTTGGGGTTGGCTTAGAAGGAGCTGACTTCTGGATCAGCCGTTCGATTGGCGGGATCACCAATCGACGTGGAGCCGGTGGCGACGGACTCGGTGGGAGCGTGAACACGATCGGCGGCATTACTGCCGATGGCGGCGGACTCGGCGGGGGGATCGTAATGCTGAAAGGCCTTGGATTGGCACACTTCATGCCAGTCGGTGACCCTTCGTCAAACAGATCTCTTCCCATTGCATCCACTGCCACTTTCGTGCCAGCAGGCCGCAAAATATAGCGCCAACCGTAACGAGTCAACATCCAAGGGCACTCATCGTGCTCCTGGACCCTGATCCTAGCCACCTGGGCCCGACTTTCGTACTGGGTCAGGTGGAGATCAAGTGGCTCGTAATACTCCTGATTCTGGCAAGCCAGCAGATCGGGAAGCTCGGTCGGCCACGAGATCGAAATCGGGTACCCCTGATAACGATTATCAGGGACCGGGAGTTCCTGTGCTATTCCCAGGATTGGGAATAGCACAACGAGTACGAACGCGTAAGCGATTCGTTTCATCGTTATTCCCCTCCTTGGGGTTGTGGCTCTCGCGGAATGCGAGAAGCGACGTTCAAATTTTGGAAACTATCCAAAACTTAAACCTAGCTTCTAGGACTCCATACTTTAGCAAAAAGTCGCCATTTTGTCAATCCCTCACTTTGTTAATTCAGGACTGTGCAAAGTGAGGGACAATGGTCATAATTCAACCTGCCTAGCTTCCACCACCAGCCGCTTGGCTGTCGTGCCGATCGGCCAGCAGGTCGACAGGTTTAATTTAAAACCCGAATGGTCTATAAACTGCGCTTGGTCATCAGGTTTAAAAATCTGACCGCCGATCACCTGATAGCGGTAGTTAAAAACCTTGCCATCCGCGCCATAAATTTCCACGAAAATATCATCCCCGGGTTTTAAGAAATTCAATTGAGCAAAGACATTACGATATGGATGCTGTTTCCAGGCGTAGTCCGAAGAGTGCCCAGACACATAAATCACTCCCAACTCCCCAGGCAGGGCGGTTCCCGGATAATGAATTACACCGCGGGTTAAATCCGCATCAAAGCTTTGCTCATCTTTGGACCAAATCAAAGGGACACTTAAATTTAATCTAGGAATGGTTAGTTGCCCGGGTTTTTCCAAATCATAATTTGAAACCGCTGCGCCTGAAACTACACCACCCTGATTTTCCGACGCTTGAAAGCTGATTCGATTATTAATCGTGATCAAATCCAAATTTTCAGCAAATTTAGTCTGATCGTTACTTAAAGTCCCACTGCCCCAAGGATTGTATCCAGCGATCAATTCAATCCCGTCAGCATAACCATCCCCATCCGAATCAGCGACCGTTGGGTTGGTGCGGGCAATAAATTCGTCCATGTTAGTTAATCCGTCTTTATCCAGATCATTAATCGGATCCAAAAGTTTCGGATCGCTTACGGCAAAATAATATTTACTAATCCAAGCATAAAACTCGGCCGTATCTTCGCCTAAAATCTCTTCCCCTTGCGGTCTTATAAACCAACCCTGAAACTGCGCTGTGATCGCGGAAAAATTAAGCACCGCATAAAAACCGGCAAAGGCCGCCATAAAAACTAGCGCATATATAAACATAGTTTTTACGCGCCCAGTAGTCTTGTCAGTTAGCTCTAAGCCTTCAACCGCAGGGTGTTGCGTTACAATTGGCAAAGACGCGGGGACATGATGAACCGACTCGGCGGCATGTTCGCCAAGCTTTAAGAGCTTATGAATTTCTGATGTATTTTCTGTTAGCATAAAATTTAAAGCGATTACAGCAAGCGAGGGGTGACGTCCCGTGGGGCCCCCAAAAGCGCGCAGCATCAGCGAGCACTTTTGGGGAGCGGGACGGCAGGACCCCGAGCTGCCTTAATCCAAACTATATATTATACTCCTTTTTGACCATCTTGTCAAGAGTGATTCGTATAAGATAAACTTATCTTAAAGCTTCCCTGCATGAAACTCAGACGCTACCTCTTCCCATCTGAAATCAACGAATATAAGCCATGGATTATTACATCCCAGGCTTTGGCGGTTTTTTGTTTGGTCATTTGGGGTTTGAGATTGATGATCCCAACTGCCGTGACCTATGCCGCCAGCACCATTGATGCCGTGGAATTAATGAGCCAGATCAATTTGGAACGAACGCAGCGATTTCTTAGTTCTCTGACTATCAATTCTAAATTGATCACCGCAGCTCATGCCAAAGCCAATGATATGCTCGCCCGAAGTTATTTTGCCCATATTGACCCTGATGGCAACTATGTTTGGCCAAGAATCGAAACCGCTGGATACAAACCTTATCTTTCGCTGGGTGAAAATCTGGCCATGGATTTTACATCTGCTGATGAAATGGTCAGCGCTTGGATGAACAGTCCGACTCATCGAGCCAATATTGTTAATGAAAAATTTGAAGACCAGGGCCTAGCGACTGTGGCTGGAACTTTTGAACCTAATCATGAAACGATTGCGGCCGTAAGTTTATTTGGAGTGTTATATCAATCCCAAACCTCAACTGCAACCGCCCAGCCCCCCCCACCACCTCCGGCCACAAGCAACGCATCCCCTGGGTCGACATCCAGTATACAAATTTCTAAAGATGCCAAAATTACAGCCACGAATTTATCCGGCCAAATTCTGGTGGATGTGAGTACGGTGATTTCAGGCTCACCCACTCTGACTGTGGCCAGATTAAAAACTCAATCCATCACTCTACTCCCAACCAAAATCTCGGGTGAATTTACTGGCCGATTTACTTTTAACGGCGACGAAAACCTGATAAATCAAACCCTCACCATCGAAGCACGCGACAAAGCTGGGGCCAAAATCACGCAAGATTTTCCCGTGAATGTGGAACCCGTATCCGCCGCTAATGTTTCTATTCCACAAATTCCTGTGAGCAAAGAAGCTAATGTCATTAAAACCTTACGAATCGTCTTTGGGGTTTTCGCCAGCCTCTATATGATCTTCCTCATCATCGATGCGATCATTATCCATCGCGCCAAAATTAAAAGAGAGGGCATCAACTCCCTCCCCCACATCCTGGTTCTCCTGCTCATTGTGGCAGTTAACCTCTTTGCTAATTGGCTCTAGATGATTCTTTGATTAAAGTTGTGGCTGGCGAACAGAAAGGACACGATAAACACGGCCATGAGCAAATATTCAAAAACGACCTTACGAGTCAGCGTCTGTTCCAGATAATGATGTAAGATTCCCCACATGGTATTGTAGGCGGCTAACATTACCAAACCTGCTGTGAAATATTCTGAATTCCAGTTTTCATAAACCCATAAAGCAACCACAGCTTGGATGGCCGCAATCCCCAAGATCCAAAGAAAAATGTTAAAATTAAGCAACCGGTGCTGAAACAAGGCTTGATAAAGCAGTAAAAAAGTCAGAGTAAAAATCGCGGCAAGCAAAAAATCTATTCCAAAACCATAATAAATCGCGACACCGATCGTTGCCGAATAAACCAAAAATCCGGTATATAATTTTACGAGTGACAAAACTTTGATCCAATGATCACGATGTTCCAATTTTCGGCTGACGTGTTCCTTCATGTACCAGTACGCGACACTAAGCGCAATCGTCGAACTAAGCGCGAGAAATCCTTTTAGCGCAGACTGGAACGGATTCAGCATCATCAAGATCACGGTCGACCAATAAATCAGTCCTGGCAAAACCAGGTAGTTTTGATAGTGTCGTAAATACGGCCAGTGCCGAAGATGGGCCAAACGGGCTTTGAAGGCTTCCCAAAACATTTTCAGACCCGTGTGATTGAGTCTCGCAAAAGCCACAACTCCACGCTTTTTCAAATGCAGGTCAAATATGAAAGTCAGCCAGAAAATATGAAAGGCGTAAACATAAAACGCGACATAGAGACTGCCACGCAGCTGGTAAATCCCAATGATGTACGATAGCGCCTCAAACCCTAAAAGCGCGCCCAAAGTCACGATCAGGGTGGAGAAAAATTTTTGTTTCTGCTCGTTAAACAAATTTCGCATTTATTTTTGAGATTTTTTTCTCGCAAGTTCGGTGGCTTTAAACAAGGCTTCAAATGTTCCGGCATCAATCCACTCACCCTGAAGCACGTCTACCTTCAACTCGTTTTTCTTTAGATACCAATTATGCAGTTCCGTAATCTCTAGTTCGCCTCTGGCTGACGGTTTCGCGACCTTCGCAGCCGCCACCACGCGAGAATCGTAAACATATAAACCGGTGATGGCAAAATCGGAAATTTTTTCTTTGGGTTTCTCTTCAATCTGCACCGCGTTCATTTGCTCGTCAAATTTTACTTGGCCGAATCTTTCTGGATCTGGAACTTTTTTCGCGAAAATATGCCCGCCTTTTTTAAAATTCTTAATTGTCTCCGAAATATCATCTTCAAAAATGTTATCCCCTAAAATCATGCAGACATTATCATTTTCAATGAAATGTTCACCGATCAAAAAGGCCATAGCCAAGCCTTCGGGCCGATCCTGAATTTCGTAAGCAAACCTGGCGCCAAACTCTTTGCCTGATCCTAAAAGTTTGAGATAATCCCCGGCATGATCTGGGGCCACGATAATTAAAATCTCTTTAATCCCAGCTTTGAGTAAAATCTCAAGCGGATACATGATCATGGGCTTGTTGTAAACTGGTAGCAACTGTTTGCTCGTGACTTTAGTTAACGGATACAGCCGCGTGCCAGATCCACCAGATAATATTATTCCCTTCATGCCAAGTATTCCTTGAGGGCTTCCTGCCACGGACGAAGCTTGATAAATTTCGTATTCTTCAGAATCCCATATTTCGGACGAGCCGCCGGCCGGATAAAGCGATCGCGGGAAATTGGATTCAGTTTCGCTTTCAAGATATGTTTGACGTTGAAAATTTCCTTGGCCCAGTCATACCAGCTCGCCGTGCCCTCATTCACCAAATGATAAATCCCAAAATCCGCTTTTTGTTCCACTAATTCTCTGGTCGCTTTCGCCAAATCTACCGCATACGTTGGATTACCAAATTCATCCTCTATCCCGTCAATGTCCTGGTGACTTTCGGCCATTTGGATCATCATCTGGACAAAATTCTGCTTGCCGGTAAAACTGATTTTGCCGTATAGCCAGGTTGTTCGAACGATATAATATTGTTTTAGATTTTTCGAAAGTTCGTTTTCGCCCAGCAATTTACTTTCCGCGTACTCGCTTCTGGGACTTGGCGGATCTGATTCCTCGTAGCCGGAAACAGAATCACCAGAATAGACATAAGCAGTGCTGAATTGTACTACTGTCGCGCCAATTTTGCTTGCCGCTTTGGCGATAAACCCAACGGCCGTGCCGTTGATTAGTTTGGCTTTGGACCGTTCTTCCTCGGCTTTATCCACCGAATTATAAGCCGCGCAGTTGATGATCAAATCAGGTTTAAGCGCAGTGATTTTTTCTATCACCGCGGCTGCTTGTGTGATATCCAGCTCATCATGGTCCCAGGCAGTCACATCCTGATCCTGATAAAGATCAGTAAAAGTTTGACCCAAACTTCCTTTCGCGCCCAAAATTAAAACTTTCATTTGATAATTCCCTGCTCTAATTCTTGTTGTGTATACTCGACTTGTTCATCTTTCAAACCAGGGTCATAAGCCGGATCCGGATAATTTACAAGCCAGCCTTCTTCACTCCCAATATTTTCTAAACCTGTAGCCACATTCTTAGGGATAAATAATCGTTGTGGAATTTCCGAATCTAAAATATTTTCAACCCGGGTCCATTTTCCGCCTAGCTGTTCGTAGGTGATGATTTTCATTTTGCCTTTCAGGCAAACATAACGGGCCGCTCGAACCCGGTGCAAATGATAACCCTTAAACGCACCGGGCAGGGCAGCAGACAAATATACTTCCGTCTTACTGCCATCTGGACTTTTAAACATCTCCATGAGCCAGCCATTAACCTGGCCTTCATGGTTCTTGGTTTCAACTTTCTTCCCTGGTTCCAACCCCACTTTATCGCTTGGCATATTGTTGATCGTAGTAGTTTTTATATTCCGGGCTGCCCTTGATTTTCTGCCACCATTCGATATTCGTCTGATACCATTCTACTGTTTTTTTCAAGGTTTCGTCCAGTGAATACTTGGGTGTAAAACCGAGTTCTTTTCTAATTTTACTGGTGTTCATGGCATATTTGACATCATGCCCGGGTCGGTCTTTCACAAATTCAATCCGATCTTCCGGCAGATTCATTATTTTCAAAAGTTTTTTGATCGTTTCCAAATTATTGGGTCGATCTTCGTCTGGAGGGCCGACGAAATAGGTTTCACCAACCTTGCCTTTCTCCAAGATCAAATCAATCGCTACGTAATGATCTTCCACATGCAGCCATTCTCGCACTTGTTTGCCTTCTCCGTACACTGGCACTTTTTTACCTTCCAGTAAATTAGTGATGGCCAGCGAAATAAATTTTTCTGGATACATATATGGCCCGAGGTTGTTGGCGCAATTGCTAATCGTCACTGGCAGACCAAAGGTATGAAAATACGCGCGAACCAAATGATCGGATGCGGCTTTGCTCGCGGAATAAAGACTCCGTGGCTGATATGGACTTTCTTCTGTCCATTTTTCATCTGAATCCAGTGAGATGGAACCATAAACTTCATCCGTGGACACATGATGGAATCTTTTTTTGCCATTTTTATGAGCAGCCTCTAAAAGGACTTGCGTGCCCAAAACGTTTGTTTTTATAAAAACTGCCGGATCAAGAATGGAACGGTCCACGTGAGATTCGGCCGCGAAGTTCACAACCACATCCACCTGTCGAACTAATTTATTCACCAATTCCGCATCCGCGATATCGCCTTTTACGAACTTATAGCGGTAATTTTCTCCGCCAGAGGCGGATCCGCTTTCGGCGGAAAATTTTTTCAGATTATCCAGATTCCCGGCATAAGTAAGTTTATCCAGATTGATAATCTCAATTTCCGGATATTTATCAAACAGATAATGTATAAAATTGGAGCCAATAAATCCTGCTCCACCGGTAATCAAATATTTCATGACAGCTGTTTTTTTATCGCTTCCGCGATTTCCTTGCGACTTTTCGGCTCTGATTCTTGATGCGGCCAGGGCTTGAGGCCATCTTTGTCAAATCTTGGAATAATATGAAAATGCAAATGAAACACTGATTGACCAGCTGCGGCTCCATGATTCGTACTGATATTGACTCCATGAGCACTCGTGACCTGCATCACAGCCTTGGCAATTTTTTTCATCTCTGGCACTAATTGTCTCAGTATCTCGTCGTCGGTACTTAAAAAACCATCACTATGTTGTTTCGGCATAATTAAAGTGTGCCCAGGCATCACTGGATGCAGATCTAGAAAACTCAACACAAACTCATCCTCATAAACTTTATCCGATGGGATTTCACCGGCAATGATTTTACAGAAAACACAATCTTTATTCATGGGAGTCAGATAAATATTTGGTTAATACAATCTGCAAATTTTCGGCAATAATATTTTGTTCACTATTTACTGTCAGACCGACTACCCGCCCAGAAAGATTGACAATCGGGCCACCAAAATAATCCGAACCAGTTACGGCATCACTCATAATTCGCTTGGTTCCGATTTGGTTAGCCAAACTTTCAACGATATAACCTGATACGACCTTATGTTCAAATTTTACATTCCCGCGGCCAATATAGAGCACCCGGTGGCTTGGTTTGAGATCCTCGCTTTTATCAAACTGGCCGATTTGCAAATTCGAAGCAGAAATAGAGATGATAACCAGACCACTTTGGGCATCCGACTGTTTGATGCTCGCTTCGTATTGCTTACCATCGCTTGTCATAACGTTTAATTGTTTATTTTTTTGGATCACCGAGCTTGTAGTAAAAATCAAACCATCTGCTGTGATAATCAAACCATTACCCAAAAAATTATTCTTCGCGTCATAAATCGAAACAGTGAAGTTGCCAACTTGCTTGGCCAGGTCAATTAAATTCACGCCTTCGTTAAGATAAACCTGCTCACTATTATTAATGACAATCGGGGCATTTGAAGTAAATTTCGAAAGCCAAGACAAACCTTTGTAAGTTGAAAAATAAGGCAAGGCGAAGTGACCTAAAATCAGGCTGCCCAAAGCGCCAACAAAAAAACCAATAACAATCATCCAGATAATTTGTTTACGCGACATACTCTTCCTTTCTCATGTAAGTGGTTTCCATGCAGCCGTGGATAAAGTTAAGAACAAAACTATGGTCACTAACGCTAATTGCCAGTAAACTTTTTGGCGCGTCAGACGGCCGAAAAAAGCGGAAAAAGCAAACAGCCACAGCACATAATAAAAACAAAACAATATCACCGCGGCGGCAAGAAAATAAATCGGCCAAAAACTTAAACCCCAGGCGGCTTCCGCGCAAATCATGGCCAGCAGCAAATAAAAATATTTTTTGGCTGGCAAATCGAATCCGGCAAAACCCTGAATCGCCAAAAAATACGTGAGGGCGAAAACAGCCAGCACAAACCACCAAATCTGCAGATCAAAATAAAATTCTACCGCAAACAAAGCCAGGTATAGACCAAACACGGACAATAAATAAACATTTTGCAGAAAATGACTTTCCCGCCCAAGCTTCATTTCCAAAATCCCAAAAACCACGGAAGCGACTATTAGAAACACCAAGCGCCAGGTCGAATCCGTAATAATCGCGAAAATACTGCCGCTGCTGATCAAATAAATTATCGGTAAAAGTAAGTGCGGCCAGGTGAAATTCAGTCGCTTAAAATTAATAACCAATGATGCCAAAATTAAAACCGCGATTGACCAGCCCAAGACATAATAATTAGAAGTGTTGCCGGCCGTGGAACCAAGCAGTAAAACCAGCATTAAAAGACCCAGAGTAGTTGAAGAAATTCTATTAAACATGACCCTCCAAGAATACCAGTTTTAGGGTCTTTTATCAATGGGCTTTCTGTCGCAAAAAAATCAGCCAACCAAAAGTTACGATGAGCAAAAACGCCACAACCTGATCAACCCTGAATCCTAATAAGAAAAAGCTATCCACCCGCGTGCCTTCGATAAAAAATCTGCCCAGTGAATAAAGCGCGACGTAAGACAAAGCCAAGGCTCCGCTTTTGACCTTGCCGAGTAATCTAAACAAAATGAAAAAAATAATGATATTCCATATCGCTTCATACAGGAAAGCGGGGTGATGAAACTGCTGATTGGCATCCACATACATTTTCCAAGGCAGACTCGTAACCGCCCCGTATGCTTCTTGGTTGAAAAAATTGCCAAATCGGCCAATCGCTTGCCCTAAAGGCAAGCCTAGTGCCACCGCATCAAACAACTGCCAAAAACCATAAGCTTTTTTTCGAGAATATACATAAAGGACAATCAAGCCGGCTAGGATCGCGCCATATATGGACTGCCCGCCGTGCCAAATTTTATAAATTTCGCCTAAATTCTGCGAAAAATAATCGTAGCTAAAAATTACATAATAAAGCCTGGCGCCGACCAGACCCACAACCACTGCCCAAAACGAAAAATCATCAATGTCGGCCACACTGATGCCAAATTTCCAGGCATGTCGGCGAATGACAAAAAATGCAGCCAGAATTGCCGCGGCCAAAGTCACACCATACCAGTGAATCTGAAACAATCCCAAATGCAAAACTGGATCAATGACAAGCCTCCCGGCGAACGCTGGGATGAAAATAAAATAACTAAGCAATATCAGGACTATGATTGACGCTGTGACGACTAATTTTTTCATACATAAATACGAAGCACTGCCCCATCGCGAGCGACTGCTTTATCGATGAGCTTAAATCTTGGCAGTCGCGTGGCGATCCCTCACAAGAGAGATTGCCACGTCGCCGCCCAGAGTAATTCATGTTGAGCAAGCGGCTCCTCGCAATGGCGTCCTCTTTGAATTATTTCGATATTGGTATTCGGATTTCAGAATAAACTGGCTTGCCTGCTCACGGGTTTCTGCACCACCGGTTCTGCGAAACTAATTTTGATTTCTTTGGTTTCGAAATAATCCTTATACAAAAGCTTGCCATACTGCCGGACATAGTCATACAGGTCTTTGGTGATTTTCACATCATCCAGGCAATATTTTTTCAATTCTTCGATTTGGCCAAGCTTGTAATACTTTAAAGCCTGCAAACCATCACCAGATTTGGCCACTCCCAGAGTTGTCTGCGCCAAATTATCCAATTTCACGCGGTGTCCAATGATTTTTTCGACTTCTTCTAAGATATCCAGAGTAGGAATCTCAGCCAGTTTAAAATTCAAATACGGTTGCAGGACCGCGAAATCAAAATTTTTGATATTAAAACCAATGATTTGATCAGACTTAGAAAGCATCTCGCCCAATTTATACAACTGGTCTTCCGTAAAAGTCAGGTATTTATTCAGAGGATACGAATAAATCCCAACCACGGAAACTTTGAGCAAATGGTTTCGATCCCGTCCCCCCACCTCCTCAAACGACTTCTGCGTCTCTAGATCTAAGACAATTTTGTTTACCCCGTTAGACATAGGTGATAGTTAATATTTTATATTTAATTAATCTAGTATTTTCAATTATTTATTAATCCCCGAAATGTCTAACGGGGTTTAGCATAAGAAGATTATAGCATAAATAGAGTAGCGAGTTGGTCAAATGCTTTATTTCTGGTATAATATTCAAGCAAAATTCCATGCAACGGACACTGATTAAAGACACTATCAACCAGGTTGGCAAAACCGTGAAGCTTGCAGGCTGGGTTCACATCCGCCGCGATCACGGCAAGCTCATTTTTTTGGATTTACGCGATAAATCCGGGCTGATGCAGCTCGTTGTCAATCCGAAAGTCTCGGCTGAAGCGCATACCGCGGCTAATGAAATCCGAAATGAATTTGTGATTGAAGTCGAAGGCACGGTCAAAGAACGCGATGCCAAACAAATCAACCCTGATCTGGAAACCGGCAAAGTTGAGGTGGAAATGACAAAACTAAATATCCTAAGTCGCGCCAAGGCGCTGCCTTTTGAACTCAATGAAGATACCAGAAAAGTCAACGAAGAAGCGCGCATGAAGTATCGCTACCTAGATTTGCGAAGCGAGCGCATGGCGAAAAACTTAAAATTACGTCACAAAGCCGCGACTTTGGTGCGTGAATATTTAAACAAGGCGGGCTTTATGGAAATTGAAACACCGATGCTGACTAAAACTTCGCCGGAAGGCGCGAGAGATTTTCTTGTCCCGTCAAGGATGCAGCCTGGAAAATTCTACGCCCTGCCACAAGCGCCACAGCAATACAAGCAACTTTTGATGATTGCCGGATTTGAAAAGTATTACCAGATCGCTAGAGCTATGCGCGACGAAGATTTACGCGGTGACCGCCAGTTGGAACACACGCAAATTGATTTGGAAATGTCATTCGTCCAAGAACGCGACGTGCTGGATTTGGTCGAAGGCTTGATGATTTACGTTGCCGAATCGTGCGGCAAAAAAATCCTAACCAAACCTTTCCCGGTATTTACGCACGAAGAAGCCGTCAAACAATTCGGCGCAGATAAATTTGATTTGCGAAAAGACAAAGATCCGGACACCTTAGCTTTTGCCTGGGTCGTCGATTTTCCTCTATTTGAAAAAGATGATGACGGCAAATTAACTTTCACACATAATCCTTTCTCGGCGCCTAAATCAGAACACGTGGACAAGCTGATGAAAGGTGAGGATTTAGAAAATTTGCGCGCCCAGCAGTATGATCTCGTCTGCAACGGGTTTGAACTGGCTTCGGGTGGGGTGCGAATTTCTGACCCCAAGGTCCAGCGAAAAATCTTTGAAATCATGGGACTAGCGCCGGAAGTAATCGAAGAAAGATTTGGACACCTGATTAATGCTTACGAATATGGCGCGCCGCCCCACGCTGGCATTGCCCCGGGATTTGACCGACTGCTCATGATTCTGGCTAACGAAGAAAACATTCGCGAGGTTATCGCCTTCCCAGTGAATTCCTCTGGCCAAACTTCAGTCATGGATGCCCCTTCCCCTGCTACAGACAAACAACTCAAAGAACTCCACATCAAAATGGACTTACCGAAAAAAAAGAAAAGTTAATTACAGACTTAAGTACGTACTTATCTCTAGAGATATCTCTATACCATGATTTCAAAACCATTAGAAAAACTTCTCAAAGCAAATAAAATCAAATTCGAAGTTGTAGAACATCGAAAAGTCTACACGGCTTTTGATTCGGCGGAAACCCAGGATGTAAAACTGACAGAAGTGGCAAAGGCTGTACTTTTGAAAGGCAAGAAAAAATTATATCTAGCCGTACTTCCGGCTGGCAATAATTGCGATTTTAAAGCGCTTTCGAAACTGACCGTTGATAAGGTTTCCATGGCCAAAGAAAAAGATATTGTAACCAAGCTGAGATCAAAGATCGGGTTGATTCCGCCATTTGGCTCATTGTTTGCTCTTCCTATGTTTATCGACAAGAAACTTCTGAAGAACAAAAAAATAAATTTACCAGCAGGGTCATATACGGAGTCCGTGATCATGAATGTGAAAGATTATCTGAAACTTGAAAATCCAACCCCTGGCAATTTTGCCATAAAGAAAACTTAGCACCATTGCGAGGAGCCGCTTGATCTTTATGAATTACTCCGGGCGGCGACCTGCCTGCCGGCAGGCAGGCGTGGCAATCTCTCTTGGGAGGGATCGCCACCCGCCCGAACGTTCCGTTTCGGAACGGGCAGGCGCGACTGCCAAGGGTTAAGCTTAATATATAAAGCAGTCGCTCGCGATGGACATTTGATTCTCACGCTAACCGCTATCCTCTCCTCATGCAAATAAAAACCGAACAATTTGAGGGTCCTTTAGACCTATTATTGCAGTTGATCGAAGATCAACGATTGGATGTCTCGACTTTGGCTTTGGCCAAAGTCACAGAACAGTTTTTATCATACGTCAAAAATCTCCAAGAGAAAAATCCCATCAACCTGGCGGATTTTTTAGTAATTGCCGCCAAACTCTTGGTTATCAAATCCAAATCCTTGTTGCCAAACCTTGATTTGGGAACCGAAGAAGAAGAATCGGCTTTTGATCTAACCGCGCAGCTACTGCGGTATAAAAAATATAAAGAAGCGGCAAAGTTCCTGCGTCGGCTGGATCTGACCAGAAAGCAATCCTGGAACCATGAGGTGGATTTTTCCGACCGTGTGATTTTTGTCCCGGATTCTGACCTGAATGTCAGGATTTTGAGTCAAACCTTGCGTAATCTCGCCGCGGAGCTGAAGAATATTATCCGCTTGCCCAAAGAAATCATGCGAGAAGTGATTTCCATCTCGGATAAAATCAACCACATTCAGAAACTAATCTCAGAAAAACTGGAAACTTCCCTATCTTCACTGCTCAAAGAAGCCAAGAGTAAGACCGAAGTGATTGTCACTTTCTTAGCTCTGCTGGAACTGACCAAACAGCGGATCGTGGCTTTGGAGCAAAGCGAACACTTTGGTGATATTATGATCACAAAACATGGATCAAACCAAACTTAAATCACAAATTCTTTCGGTTCTGTTTGTGGCCAGCAAGCCAGTGAGCATCAAAGAGCTTGGGGAGACTTTTGAAGTTTCCGAAGAAGAATTGAAAAAAGCCAGCAACGAACTGGTGGCAGATAATCAAACCTCTGGCATCATTTTACTGGCAACCAATAATAAATTACAACTCGCCTCAAATCCGGACAATAGCGTCTTGGTCAAGAAATTTCTGGCACTGGAACTACGTGAAAAACTGACAGACGCGTCTTTAGAAACTTTAGCAATAATTCTATATCGTCAGCCGGTGTCCAAAGCGGAAATCGAAAATATCCGCGGCGTCAATTCCCAATACAGCTTGCGACACCTGCTGATCCGGGGTCTTATTGAAAAAGTCCAATCCGCCAACGACAAACGCATGCAACTTTACAAAACTACCCTGGAATTCATGCAACACTTGGGGATCAAGGACATGAAAGACTTGCCGAATTTTGAGGAACTAACCAAAAATATTACTCTCCCACAGGCTACGCCAAACTAAATTGCGAATTGGCTTCGTAGACGAAACAGATGCATGTTGGCCACTCGTTCTATCGCCGCATCATGATAAGTTCGAACAATGTCTTTCACCCAGATTTCAAACTGCTTATATGCTCTTTTACTTCGAACTTGTGAGGCTTTGTACGCAATTTCGTAAATAACCAAGACATTTGATATTGACATAAGTTTTGATTTCTTTTGCCTGCCCGCCGAAGCCTCGGCATAGGCGGGTAATTAATTTTTAAACACTTTTTCTATCTATTTTTACGATAGCACTGATAGAATGTTTCAGTCAATATCAATTTAGAAAATCTTTGGCCGCAGCCCAGAGCCCCCAATCATTGTTTATCTTTGCCATCCAATACCACCACTCGACCCCCCATAAATAATGCGCTTCCAACCCGCTTTTCTTCGCATATTCTATATTTTCCGCGAAAACTTTCGGATTCATCAGGGTTTTCTGAATATCCAGTGGCGTATTTATCGCGCCATTCGTAAACCATGGTTCCATTTGCAATTCCACATCCCAGACT
>MFEJ01000023.1 GCA_001779915.1 Candidatus Doudnabacteria bacterium RIFCSPHIGHO2_01_FULL_45_18
CGGCGGATTTGGATAATTTTAAAAAGCGTGCCGCGCTCGAGCGTAAAGAATTGCTGGAGTATTCCAAGCAAATGGCAGTCTTAAAGCTCATCCCCTCGCTGGAAAGCTTAGAACAGGTCTTAATCTACGCGCCGAATGACGAAAAATACAAAGAATGGCTGACGGGACTCAAGGCCACGATCATGCAGCTGGAAAAAACTATGGAAGAACTAGGAGTTAGTAAAATTAAAACCGTGGGTCAGCCGTTTGATCCCAACCAGCATGAAGCCGTGGAAGAAGTGGACGGCACGCCTGGCGAAATTATCAAAGAATTGCAACCCGGATTTATTTTAAATGGTAAAGTCATCATTCCCGCCAAAGTCGCGGTGGGAAAAGTAATTAAAGAATAAACTTATGGCAAATAAAATTATCGGAATTGATTTAGGAACATCCAATTCGGCAGCTAGCGTTATGGAAGCGGGCAAGCCCGTGATCATCCCATCTGCCGAAGGGCAAACCGTGGCTGGTAAAGCCTTCCCCTCTTACGTGGCTTTTACCAAAGACGGCCAGCTTTTGGTTGGCGAACCGGCCAGGCGACAGGCGGTCACTAACCCCGAAGGCACCGCGTTTGAATTCAAACGCAAAATGGGAACTGACTTCAAATACAAATTAGCTGGAAAAGAATACGCGCCAGAACAGCTGTCGGCTTTCTTGCTGCAAAAAATTAAAAAAGACGCGGAAGCCTATCTTGGACAACCAGTAGCCAAAGCGGTAATTACTGTACCGGCCTATTTTGACGATTCGCAAAGAACTGCTACCAAAAACGCGGGTGAGATCGCGGGTTTAGAAGTTGTGCGTGTAATTAATGAGCCTACGGCCGCGGCTTTTGCTTATGGTTTGGATAAAACAGGTAAAGACCAAAAAATCTTGGTATTCGATTTGGGCGGCGGAACTTTGGACGTCACCATCATGGACTTTGGGGAAGCCGATGGCCAAGCCACATTTGAAGTCTTGTCCACTTCTGGTGATACGCAGCTGGGAGGGAAGGATATGGATAAGGCTCTGATTGACTTTGTGGTCTCGGATTTTAAAAAAGAGCATGACTTGGACTTATCACAAGATAAAATGGCCATGAACCGCGTGCGCGAAGCCGTGGAAAAAGCGAAAATTGAGTTATCAACCACACTGGAGACCGATATTAACCTGCCGTTTATCTCCGCGAATGCCGACGGTCCGAAACACTTAAACAAAAAGATGACCCGAGCGCAAGTGGAAGAATTGGTCAAACCAATCATTGAACGCATGCGTCATCCGGTGGAGCAAGCCTTATCTGACGCCAAACTGACTCCGGCCAATATTGCTAAAATTATTTTGGTCGGGGGTCCAACCCGCATGCCGGTGGTCGCGAAATTCGTGGAAGAATACATCGGCAAACAGGTGGAACGCGGCATTGACCCCATGGAAGCCGTGGCCAAGGGTGCGGCTGTGCAAGCTGGGGTTATGTCTGGCGAGGTGACTGACAAAGAAATTCTGTTGCTGGATGTCACGCCGCTAACTTTAGGTTTGGAAACCCTGGGTGGAGTCGCCACACCGTTGATTGAACGCAATACCACTATCCCAACAAGCAAATCGCAAATTTTTTCCACGGCTGCGGATAACCAAACCTCGGTGGAGATCAACATTGTGCAGGGTGAAAGGCCATTTGCCAAAGACAATAAATCTTTGGGCCGCTTTCACTTAGACGGGATTCCGCCATCACCGCGTGGCGTGCCGCAAGTGGAAGTCACTTTTGACATTGACGCCAATGGGATTCTCAAAGTGACGGCCAAAGACAAGGCCACAGGCAAATCGCAAAACATCACGATCACTGGTTCATCCTCACTTTCCAAGGACGAAGTCGAACGCATGAAGAAAGAAGCCGAAATGCACGCGGAAGAAGACAAAAAAAACCGCGAAGTGATTGAAACCAGAAACCAGGCTGATACTTTAATTTCCGTTTCGGAACGCACCCTGAAAGATGCGGGTGATAAAGTCGCCGAACCGGATAAAAAAGATGTGATTGATAAAATTGAAGCTCTCCAGGCAGTCAAAGACAAACCAGAACTGGATGCAATTAAAAAAGCCATGGATGAGCTATCAAACGCGATCCAGAAAGTCGGAGCCGCCATGTACTCCTCCTCCGCCAAGGCTTCGGAGGACAAGCAACAAGCCGCAAATCAGGGACCGGTGGAAGGCGAGGTCGTGGATGAGAAAAAATAATTAATACCCATCGCGAGGCCGACAGAAGTCGGCCGTGGCGATCTATCTAGGGATGGATTGCTTCGTCAGCAAAGCTTCCTCGCAATGGAAAGGACACTATGGACAATCAACAACCACCAAATATCAACGTCAAAATCGAAGATGCGGTACTGAAAGGTCACTATGCGAATAACATGCAAGTGGCATTCAGCGGTGAGGAATTTATTCTGGACTTTATGAATCTTTTCCCACCACAAGGCATCATTAACGCCCGAATTTTTGTCAGTCCCGGACACATGAAGCGTATGATTGCGGTTTTGTCTGGAACTCTCAAAAAATACGAGACGCAATTCGGGACTATTAAAGAAGCGTCTGCCCCCTCAAATTCTGAAATTGGTTTTAAGACACAATAAAAAAAACCTAATGAAAATTGCCAAAATATTGTCTCTGGGGATCCTCTCCATAATCGCTTGGACTGCTAGTTGGCTGCTCTTAGAACAGATAATTTATCAAAACAAGTTGGACTGGATCGGCTGGGCGTCAGGCGCTACGGTTTTGGGCATCATCTTTTTGGCTTTTTTCTTTTTGGTTAACAAAAACCAAATCATTGCCGGCGTCTGCAATGTCATAATTTTTATAAGTTACGTTCTGACCATGCCCAAAGACCTGTACGTCATGATTGGAGGCATAATTTTTCTGATTTTTTCATTTTTGTTTCAACATCGGATACTTTCCGAAGAAAAAAGCCGTCATGATTTTGTCATGCACCGCGTTATGTCTGGCAGCATCACCCTGCTGGTCTACGCGCTCATGCTGTTGATTGGCTTTAACATTTATCATCACTCGGTTAAAAATCTGAATACCAGCCTGGATGCTTATTACGACCGGCTGGCCAGAACAGCTACGAAAGCCGTGCCTTACGTCACCCAAGGGTTTCCCGAAATTCCAGAGCAGCAAAAACAGCAAGTGGCTGGTGAGCTAGCGATACAAGCTGTCAATCGAATAAAACAATCAGCCGAGGCTTATCAGCAATATTTTCCCCTGGTATACGCCTTGATCATCACAGGTTTGCTTTGGAGTTTTGCGTTTTTGCTGCGCTGGGTCACAGTCATACTCGGTTGGTTAATTTTCAGAATTTTACTGACCATTAAATTTTTTCGGTTAGCGAAAGCACAAGTTGAGGTGCAGAAATTAGAAATATGATATGGCCCAAGACTACTATCAAACTTTAGGCGTTGCTAAAACCGCATCTTCGGAAGAGATCAAAAAAGCCTACCGCAAGCTGGCCCACCAGCACCATCCGGACAAAGATCGAGGCAATGAGCAGAAATTTAAAGAAATCAACGAAGCTTACCAGGTTTTATCTGATCCCAACAAGCGCCAACAGTATGACCGATTTGGCACTAATTTCCAAAACGCCGGAGCTGGTCAAGGTTTCGGCGGATTTGATTTTTCAAATTTTTCTCAAGGCTTTGGCAACGTGGAATTTGACGACGCATTTGATATTTTTTCGGATATTTTTGGCGGGGGCCGAACCACGACCAGGCAACCCCGACGCGCCCGCGGTGTGAATTTAGAAATGGAACTGGATCTAACGTTTAACGAAGCGGTGTTTGGCGCAGAAAAAGAAATTTCTTTGGAAAAAAAGGATACTTGCGAGCACTGCCAAGGTTCGGGCGCGGAACCGGGAAGTAAAATTTCCACTTGTCCGAAATGTCATGGCAGCGGGCAGATTAAAACGACTCGCCGCACAATTTTCGGCCAGATGCAAAGTGTCAGTACTTGTGATGAATGTGACGGGAACGGCAAAGTCGCAGAACGCGCTTGTCACGAATGTAAAGGCAGCGGCCACAAACGGCGGACCAAGCATCTCAAAGTCAGAATTCCAGCCGGGGTGGAAGATGGCCAGCGTATCCGAATTACCAACGAAGGCGAAGTTGGGTACAAAGGTTCCAACTTTGGCGATTTGTACCTGCGCCTGCATGTGGCCTCAAGTTCCAAATTCAAACGCGAGGGTGGCAATGTTTATTCCGAAGCCGCGATCAATTTTTCGCAAGCCGCACTAGGCACGACCATTAACGTGGAAACCGTAGATGGGAAGGTGAAAATGAAAGTCCCGGCTGGTACGCAGTCAGGTAAGGTTTTCAGGCTCAAAAGCCATGGTGCGCCCATCTTAAATGGTTCCGGCCGAGGCGACCATTTCGTCACAGTCGCAGTCACAACCCCGTCTAAGCTTTCGAAAAAAGACCAAGAGTTGTTTATGAAGCTGGCCGAAGAACACGATGAGGCCAAAAAAACCGACGAAGGCTTCTGGGGAAAGTTTAAATAAAATTAAAAAGGCCCTCATCGGGCTTTTTTGGTGGGTGTGGCGCGGATCGAACGCGCGACCCTCTGCTTAAAAGGCAGGTGCTCTACCACTGAGCTACACACCCTCGTCGCAACAGCTAGACACTTCACAATTTTGCTTGGCAAAATGTGCTACGGTCTGGCTGTTTCTCCTCTCAAATTCCAAGCGCATATTGAATCTTGTCTCCGCTTTGAATTTGTAAAAAAGAAACAAATGCCTAGTTATTATACAGATTTTACGGGAAAGATCAACGGCTCATCTTAAGGTGAGCCGTTCAAAAATCCCCTAAAATGCGACTTTTCGCAGTCTATCCAAGCTCTGGACAACTACTGATGGCTGTGATAGGATTATAAGCTATAATTATTTATATCATTAACTAAATAATTATGGGCCAACCAGAAAGTGAAATCTATCCGGAGAATGTTGAGGAAGCAATCGAGCGGGAAAAACGAATCCGTAAGGAAATCTTAGATGAGACCCTCGCGCGACCTCATGTGGATTTAAAAAAAGAATTAGATGAGATCGCAAAGCCGGACCAACAAGAAGAGCCGGAAAAACACCAAAAAGCCGCTTAAAATTTCTGTTTGGCAGAAGCTTGAACGAAACGAAAGTTTTACACAAGCTGCTGCCAAGCAGTGCAAACAGTTTGGAGGACACATGGGTAAAATCGCGCTCGCATTCGTTGGATTCGCGAGCACAGCGGCCGCGCTCGGTCACCCGTTGATTACAAAAACAACACTGATCTCAGGCGCAGTCATACTCCTATGGCTTGCGGGTTCGCGAGCTTTTTGCAGGATGGTCAACACCGGCTGACGCAGTTTGTCAGTCGGTTCTTTTTTTATATACTTTTTTAAACTCTAAAATTGCCAGACGGGCAGTGTCATACATGACCGGCAGTTCGGCATAATCGATCAAGATCGCAACCCACGCCACCAGGATTGACCAGTGAAAATAAGCCGAACGGTTAAAGTGCTCCAGCACAACTTGGTCTGTAATCCAGAACAAATGCAACCATTGGATGTTTAGAAATATTAGAAAGCGAACTTCCCGCCAGCTAAATTTCAATCGCAATTGGTTGATATATACCAAAGAGGTACTTATCAAAGCCGGAATTTCCGTGTAATCTAATACCGTAGAGATCGTGCTCCAAAACGGCGGGAACACAAAAAAGCTTTGGCCCGTGATTCGCAACAACACCACGTCCGTCAACAGCCAGTACAGATGAAATGCCTGAAGCAAAAATAAAAAAGTTGTGGCGGACAGGGCGAACAAATAGTGTCGATTATACCAAGTCCAAAAAATATCTAAGTATTTTCTCATAGACTCATCCTACCATGCAAGAACGATTACAAAAAATCATCTCCCAAGCAGGTCTCGCTTCCAGGCGCCATGCTGAAGAACTTATCACAAGTGGTAGGGTTAAAGTTAATGGCCATATTATCACGAAACTTGGCACCAAAGTTGATCCAGACAAAGACCTGGTGGAAGTCAATGGCAAAAAAATTGCCTTGCAAAAGTTAGTCTACCTTGTAATGAACAAACCCAGGAAATACATGACCACGAGGACTGATCCGGAAAGACGAAAGACTGTCTACGACCTGATCCCGGCGAATTTAAAAAATGTAGTCTGGCCAGTGGGGCGGCTAGACTATTACACCGAAGGCCTTTTAATTCTAACCAATGACGGTGAGTTAACCCAACTCCTCACCCACCCATCTAAAAAACATGAAAAAGAATACGAAGTCATTCTGGATAAAGAATTATCCGAAGGCCGAATTGAAAAAATTGAGGGCGGGATGATGATTGATGGAAAAAAAACCGCGCCATCCGATATCCGCACCCAAGGCACAACTGTCTACATCACCATCCGCGAAGGCATGAACCGCCAGGTGCGAAAAATGTTTGGCAGTTTAGGCTACTCGGTCCGGAACCTCAAGCGCATCCGCATTGGCAAACTTCGGCTAAATGATTTAGAATCAGGACAATATAAGTTTATTACGAAAAAGGACATAATATAAATAACAGCATTTGTGGTATAATTAACATGTTGTTTTTTTGTCATGAAACCAAACCAAGAAAAAAAGAATATTGTCATTTTAGGCGGCGGCTACGCCGGAGTCCGCGCAGCTTTGGATTTAAATAACTACTTGCACGATAGTAGTGAATACGAAATCATTCTAATCGACCGCCAAGATTATCAGACTTACTATTCCGGCCTGTATGAAGCGGCTGCCACGGAACATGCGCTCGTGGATGCGAAAAAAGTTAAACGCACGGTGGCCATCCCGTTTACCGAAATTTTCAGCAAAACCCGGGTCAAAGTGTTTAAAGCCTTCATTGACCGGATTGACATCGCGGAGGGAAAAGTGATCACTGATTCGCGGATCATGCCGTTTGACTATCTGGTGGTCGCCATGGGCTCGGTGGCTGATTTTTATGGCATTCCGAATTTGGATAAATATGGCTTTACGCTCAAAAGCCTGGAAGACGCGATCATGATCCGCAACCGCGTGGAGGAACTGGTGGTAAAAAAAGATTCCGGACAAATTATTATCGGCGGCGGCGGGTTTGCAGGCGCCGAATTTGCCGGGGAATTACATAACCTGCTGAAACACGAATGCCAACAGCACCAGAAAGACCCTAATAATTTTAAAATTTTAGTGGTTGAGGGCGGGTCCAACTTTTTGCCTGGGTTGTCGGACAAAGTCTCGGCAATTATCAGCCATCGAACCGCACAAATGGGCATTGAAGCAAAGTTTTCCACCCTGATCACAGAAGCTGGATCCGGATATGTAATTTTAAATCTGAAGGATCGAATGGAGTGTGATTTGCTGATCTGGACCGGGGGGGTGAAATCCTGCCGCTTGCCGGTGCTCATCAATCTGGAACGTGATAAAAAAGACCGAACATTGGTGGAGCCAGTGTTAAATCTGAAAAACTACCCGCAGGTGTTTGTGATTGGTGATAACGCCTGCGTAACTGATCCGAAAACCAAAAAGGCCACAGCCCAAACCGCGCAGGAAGCCATCAACCAAGCCAAGTATACGGCGAAAAATATTTATCGCTCCATCACACAAAAGCCCCTGCTGCCCTATCACGCCGGCCCTGTTCGGTTTATTATTCCCGTGACTGGTAAATATGCCGTGTTCTATACGCCGAATTTGATCATTGCAGGCTTGGCCGGCTGGGTGGTGCGCAAACTTGCCGATCTAAGGTATTTTAGTTCCATCTTGCCAATTTTTACCGCCCTAAAATTCTGGCTATTTGAAAATAAAATCTTCATGAAGAATGATTAGCAATAAACCTTACTAACCAAGACCTTTAAATTATCATTTTTCTGGATATTTTGTTGATAACTTGTCAGTAACCAGTGTACAAAAAACGGCCCCTATATATCGGAGCCGTTTGTTTATAGATTTAACTGACTTTCAATTTTTCTTTGAGCACCCTGGCCAAGTATTGGCCGGTATAACTTCGTTTAACCCGCGCGACTTCTTCCGGCGTACCCACAGCCACCACTTCCCCGCCTTTGTTGCCCCCTTCCGGGCCCAGATCAATCACCCAGTCCGCGGATTTGATGACATCCAAATTATGTTCAATCACAAGCACGGTGTTGCCCTTCTCCACTAAACGGCTCAAAACCCTAAGCAATCTTTTCACATCATCAAAATGCAAGCCAGTTGTCGGCTCGTCCAGAATATATAAGGTACGGCCGGTTGAAGCGCGGGATAATTCTGAAGATAATTTAATTCGCTGGGCCTCGCCACCGGACAAAGTAGTGGCTTGCTGGCCCAAATGCATGTAACCCAAACCCACGAGGGACAAAGTTTCCAGTTTGCGGGCAATCAGCGGGACAGCACGGAAAAACACATGGGCTTCGTCCACAGTCATTTCTAAAACATCCGAAATATTTTTGCCTTTGTAGTGAATGTCCAAGGCTTCCTTGTTATAACGCTTGCCTTTACATTCCTCACATGCCACATACACGTCTGGCAAGAAATGCATTTCAATTTTTATAACCCCATCCCCGCCGCAAACCTCGCAGCGGCCACCCTTCACATTAAAGCTAAACCGGCCAGCTTTGTACCCGCGCATTCTAGCTTCTGGCACTGCCGCAAACAGATCACGGATGTAGGTAAAAACACCAGTATAAGTGGCGGGATTTGATCTGGGAGTGCGGCCAATCGGTGATTGATCAATGTTTATAACCTTATCAATATTATCAATGCCTAAAATTTTCTTGTGTTCCCCGGGTGATTCCTTGGCATTATAAAAATATGCAGACAAAGCCTTGGCCAAAATTTCGTTAAGCAAGGTTGATTTGCCGGATCCCGACACGCCGGTCAAACACACAAACTTTGACAAGGGAATTTCTACGTCTATATTTTTCAAATTGTTTTCGGTAGCACCCACGATTTTCAAAGTTTTACTATTGCCCTTTTTTCTGGCTTGCGGCACAGCCACACTTTCCTGACCAGATAAATATTTACCAGTCAAAGATTGTTTATCCTTGGCAATCTGGGCGGGCGTGCCCTCGGCCACCACTTCCCCGCCATGCTTGCCCGCTCCGGGACCGATGTCCACCACCCAATCCGATTCCCAAATCGTTTCTTCGTCATGTTCAACCACAATGACCGTGTTGCCGAGGTCGCGCAGATTTTTCAAAGTCTTAAGCAAGCGTGCATTGTCGCGCTGATGCAGCCCGATGGAGGGCTCATCCAAAATATACAGAACCCCGGTTAAACCAGAACCGATTTGCGTGGCGAGCCGAATGCGCTGGGCTTCCCCGCCGGACAAAGTGTCAGCCGAGCGATCTAAGGTTAAGTAATTTAACCCCACATCCAGCAAGAAACTTAACCGCGCCGCGATTTCTTTAAAAATCTGGTGCGCGATTTTCATATCTTTTTCGGAAAACTTTTTGGGTAAACTTTCGAAAAACACAACCGCATCATCAATGCTATAATTCGCCACATCCACAATGGATTTATCGTCAATGTGTACTGCCAAAAACTCGGGTCGTAAACGCTGGCCTTTGCAAGTGGGACACTTGCTCACCCGCATGTACTGCTCAATCTCGCTGCGCATATAATCTGATTCGGTTTCTTTATACTTGCGCTCCAAGTTTGGGATCACACCATCAAATGTCGTGTGCCGACCATATCCGGACTCATCTTGAACGTCAATCTTGCGCTCCCCAGTACCGTACAGAATCGCGTCCAGAGCTTTTTTAGGTAAATCTCTCACTGGCACATGGACCGAAAAACCATATTCTTTCGTCACAGCTTCCAAAACGCGTGAGTACCAAGACAGCCTGGAAGTTGTTTTACTCCATGGACGAATCGCCCCTTCAGCTAAAGTCAATTTTGGATTCGGAATGACCAATTCGTGATCAATTTCCAGTCTGGTGCCCAAACCCGTACAGTCCGGACAAGCACCGTGCGGTGAATTGAAAGAAAAATTACGCGGATTTAATTCCGGCAAATTCATGTGCCCTTCCGGACACGCAAAATTGGACGACAAGAGCATCTCTTCGCCGCCATCTTTCTGAATAATCACGGAGTCGTTGCCTAAATCAAGCGCGGTTTCTAAAGAATCAGCCAAGCGCGCCCGATCAGAACGATCCAACACAATCCGATCCACCACCACGTCAATCGTATGTTTTTTCTTTTTGTCCACATGAAGCTGCAAAGCTTCGTTCAAGTCCATGACCGTGCCGTCAAAACGCACGCGCTGGTAGCCGGATTTTTTGGCTTCTTCCAGCAAATGTTTGTGCTCACCCTTCATATCTTTAACCAAAGGGGCTAAGATTACAAATTTCGTGCCTGTCGGCCAAGCGGAGATCTGATCCACCATTTGGGTCACAGACTGGCCTATAATTTTCTTGCCGCAAACCGGACAATGCGGCACACCCACGCGCGCGTAAAGCAACCGCAAGTAGTCGTAAATTTCCGTCACAGTTCCCACGGTTGATCTGGGATTATGAGAAGCGGATTTCTGGTCAATGGAAATTGCCGGGGATAAGCCTTCAATTTTGTCCACATCCGGTTTGTCCATGAGACCCAAAAACTGTCTGGCATAAGCTGACAAGGATTCCACATACCGACGCTGACCTTCGGCATAGATCGTATCAAACGCGAGAGAAGATTTACCGCTACCCGAAAGACCCGTGATCACCACGAGTTTGTTTCTTGGGATATCCAAGTTGATGTTTTTGAGGTTATGAACCCTGGCGCCCCGAATAACGATTTTTTCTTGCATAAAGAGGTCAGTCTCGGATTCTAAAATTAGCGACGACTATATAGCCCTGTTTATAAGGGCTGTAATTAAGCCAACATAGTATATATAAAAAAAATCGCCGGCGCAAGGGGGTGACCTTGGGCCGGCGAAACAGATCAGTAAAGCAAAGATCGGAAGTCCTCTACTCCATGCGGACGCTTATAGATGGTCAAATCCTCACCTTCGGGATAAGGACGAACTGTTCCCACTACCACATATAAGCAATCGAGGCCGGACCTCCATCGGGATATTCCTGTCTGTTGGTGAAGCGTGATTCCGGGTGCGTCCCACTCAATCTCTTCGACTCGAAACACTCTCGGTCGCTTGAGCCGACCCATCCGCGAGCCGGAAGCCACCCAGACCCGACTGTCCGGAAACGGCTTGAGTCTATTGAAAGGAATCTTGTGGTTAGCGCGCTTGCAAGCTATGTCCCTATACTCAAAGTGACCATTGTATACGATGCGCCAGAGCCAAGGATACTCCTTCTCCCACTTTGCCCATTCTGAATATTCCATACCTGATCCTCCTGGATCTTTGAGCCATCACGGCAACTGGTAAATGTCTTGCAGCAAAATTACCGCAGGACAGCTCAATATACTATGATCTCATCCTCACCGTCAATAACAAATCGCATGGAGCATTTTCTGCGCGGCCGAGCAAGATTGGACTCACTTGCTATTCTAGCAAATTCATTTTCGCGGAAAAAATGCTGATATCACTTTTCAACTTCAGTTCTTCAATCAAATCTCTGATGTCTTGTGAGATTTCAAATGGACTTAAAAAACAACTCTCTTTGATTTGAGTATAGCCATTCCTGACCAAGAAGCGTCGGAACATATCACGGGCATTGTGTTTCTCTTCCGGGATATCAAAAATTATCAAAGTCGAAAAGCCGTCCGTCCTTGTTTTCTTCGTAACTGCCTTGCTTCTTAAAAACTTAGCTTTCTTTGTAATCACAAATACATGGCCATTCGCTGTCTTGGTTTTTTTCACTAAACCATGTTTTTCAAATCTTTTAAGCTTCTTAAGGTACCCTGACCGAGTTAAATTTATTCCATTCATCTGACCGTACGACTTGAAAACCAATCCCTCAGGTTCCACTTTGCTGATCATCTTAAATAATTCCCAGGTCAATCTTGCCGCTGCTCTTCTTGAGCTCATCATAATATTTGATTTTAATGATATCTATAGTGTATACTTTTTTGCGCGGCCGAGCAAGATTGGACTCATAAATGTATTATGAAAATAAAAAAACCGCCCTGGTAAGACTCGTCAGATGAGTCAAGATCCTCGGGCGGCGTACTAGTTGTTTAGCGCTTGATGATGTCGATCGATCAAGCTTTCCATGAGCATCAATGGGATGCGCTGATCAAGGGCGCTGAACAATTGGGAAAAGGTGATCTCTTCTCCTCTTGCATCCGCCTGGGCAACTTCGTCATTGATCGCCCGCCGAAAAACTGCAGTAAAGTCATCAACCGTAAGACCCGGTCGCTCTTGAAAGAACTCGGGGTTATCTGCAAAAAAATCTTTAAAACCTGCTAGGACAGCTTCGACGACCAGCTCCCATCTTTCGGGAGTCATGGTGATCTCCATGTTCCCTCCTTAGACGTTACTCTTTGAAGAAAGTATAATACTTCCAGGCGAAAATCGCTAGCGTTTGCTCATGACTAAAGTACTGAGCATGCTACTGAGCAAAGTAAGTACCTATCTCTAGAGATATCTCTATACCATTCCTATGAATAAAACCGTCTCGCAAAAACTTAAAAGCCTCCCCCAGAAACCCGGCGTGTATGTTTTTAAAGACGCCAAAGGGTTGGTTCTTTATGTGGGCAAGGCGGTGAAATTAAAAAACCGGGTGTCTTCGTATTTCAAAAAAACCGGTGGGGACAACCGCGGCCCCAGAATCCAATTAATGATTTCCCAGATCAAGGATCTGGATTATACGGTTTGCGACAATGAGCTCGAAAGTCTGATCCTAGAAAATAACTTTATCAAACAACTCAAGCCCAAATACAACGTCATGCTGCAGGACGATAAAAACTACCTGTTTCTGAAGATCAATATTAAAGACGAAATTCCGACCATTGGATACGAAAGAAAAATCCTGGATAAATCCGCTCGCTACTTCGGCCCGTACACTTCTTCCGTAGCCATCAAAGACACCTTGCGCTTGGTAAGGAAAATTTTTCCATATTGTGCCAATGCCAAGGTTTCCCAGAAACCCTGTTTTTACTACCACATTGGCAAATGCCCGGGCGTTTGCTTTGGCAAAATCACGCTGGAAGAATACAGAAATAACTACATCAAACCGATTATGCAGTTTTTAGAAGGTCACCGATCCGAAATTCTCAAAGACTTGCAAGCTCAAATGCGAATTTTTGCCACCCATAAAAAATTCGAAAAAGCGGCAAAAATTCGCGACCAGATTTTTGCTCTTAATCGCATGCTGGAACGGCAAAAATTAGTGTATCCGAAAAAAATTGACCAAGATGTGTTCTCGATTTTTCAAGATAGGGTGACTTGTATCAATTTGTTCATCATCCGAGAAGGCAAAATGATTCAAAAAGAAAACTTTATCCTGGAAAACACCAAACAGCTCTCTCCTGCGGAAATTTTAGAAAACTTTTTGCCGCGCTACTATCTGGAAGCCAGCAATTGGCCTAAGAAAATTTTGCTACCTGTGGAAATTGATTTCGAACCATTGCGAGGAGTCCGGTCAGATGACCGGACGACGAAGCAATCTTACGACAGATCGCCACGCGCCTTCGGCGCTCGCGATGGGCATATTAAAATCGTTATCCCGACCCGAGGCACTAAACTACAGCTCATGAAACTGGGCGAAAAGAATGCTCAACAGTACTTAGAAGCCCAAGGCGACAAACATTTGCTTGAGGAAGCGCGCCTCTTGTCTTCGCTGAAAGAACTCCAGCGCGTGCTGGATTTGCCTGCGCTTCCCGGAAGAATTGAAGCTTATGATATTTCCAACATCCAAGGCACCAATCCGGTCGGATCCATGATTGTCTTTGATTTCGCAAGGCCAAAAAAATCCGATTACCGCAAATTTAAAATCAAACGCCGGACCGTGTCCGCCGAAGGCTTGCCGAAGGCGGATGACTTTGCCATGATGCGGGAAATGCTCGACCGGAGATTCAAAAACGGTTGGTCTAGGCCGGATTTGATCTTAATTGATGGCGGCAAAGGGCAGCTTTCCAGCGCAGTCAGTGTTCTGAAACAAAATAAGCTAAATATCCCAATTATTGGTCTGGCGAAAAGGCTTGAGGAGATTTTCCTGCCCGCAAAAAAACATCCGATTATGTTGCGCGATAATTCCATTGCCCTGTTCCTCCTCCAAAGGATCCGTGATGAAGCGCACCGGTTTGCAGTCAAATACCATCGCCAACTTCGATCAAAAACATCACTCACTTCGGTTCTGGATCAAATCAGCGGCATTGGGGAAGGGAGAAAGAAACAATTGTTACAAAAATTTGGTTCCCCACGCCTTGTTCGCGAAGCTTCGATCACTGACCTGGCCGCGATTGTAGGCAAAACTCTTGCGGAAAAAATCAAAGCCAGCCTGTAAGTACCCATCGCGAGCGACTGCTTGATCATATGGCTTTTATCTTGGCAGTCGCGTGGCGATCCCTCATAAGAGAGATTGCCACGCCTGCCTGTCCGGTAGGCAGGGCAGGCAGGTCGCCGCCAAAATTTAATCTTAACGATACAGCGGCTCCTCGCAATGGGTTGACGTCTAGCTCTTTTTCTGGCAATATATTTGGGTCTCAAATCTACCAACTACCTACTACTAATTACTCACTAATTTATGCATATCTCACAAAACATCCTGACTTTTGCCCTAATCGTTAATAGCGTACTGCTGATCATCACGATTCTTTTGCAACAGCGCGAAGGCGGCCTGTCTACGGTATTTGGCGGTGAAGGCGCCATTTACCGACAAAAGCGTGGGTTGGCCAAGGGCCTGCATTATTCCACAATTTTTTTGGTGGTCGTGTTTGTGGCCATCTCGGTCCTCATCCTATTTCTGAAATAGATATCTGATGCGCAATCTTTGGCTGATTATTAAAAATTTTTTCCGTCATCTTTGGCAAGGATTAAGGCTGGTTCCATATCTCCGCCGCCAGCAAATTCCACACGTCTTGGAGAACTTTACCAAACGGGAGAGAAACGTCGTCATTGCAAGCCTGCTCGTCATAATTTTGTCTAGCGGGTTTTTAATTAACGAATTATTTGCGGATGATGGTCTGGGGCCAAACTACGGCGGCGTCTTAACTGAAGGCTTGGTTGGTCAGCCACAATACATTAACCCCGTGCTTGCTCCCGCCAGTGGCGTGGATTCGGATTTAAGCCGCGTAGTCTATGCCCAGTTGCTGAAATTTGACCAAAACCAAAACCTGCAACCAGATTTGGCAGCCAATCTGCCTGAAGTCAGCGCTGACCGCAAAACATATACTCTCAAATTGCGTAACAATCTCCAATGGCAGGACGGCAAACCACTAACCGCAGATGACGTGGTGTTTACCATCCAAACTATTCAAAATGCCGAATACGAATCTCCGCTGCGGGCCAACTGGACCCGGGTCAAAGTTCAAAAGCTGGATGATGTAACGCTCTCGTTCCAAATTCGGGAAGCATCAGCTGGATTTGCGTTAAACTTCACCTTGGGAATTATTCCCAAGCATGTCTGGGGTGAATTGACCCCGCAAAATTTTCGGCTATCCGACTATAATCTGAAGGCCGTGGGTTCCGGACCGTTCATGATTACGGAAATTAAAAAAACTTCTGATGGCACCATTAAGTCCGTCAATCTTAAAAGCCATGCGGACTACTTTGCGGGAGAACCTTTTATCAACCGGCTGACTTTCCGATTCTATGACAGCTATGATAATCTGCTGAATGCATATCAGGGCAAAGAAATTCAGAGTCTGGGGTTTGTGCCATTTGATAAACAGGCGTTTCTGACCGCCAATGACAAGGTTAACCAATATCAAGCTAATCTTCCGCAATACGAAGCGGTATTCTTCAATCTAAGCAAAGCGCCGGTGTCTGAAAAAGCTGTGCGGCAGGCCCTGTGGCTAATGACAGATCGAAGTAAAATCATTGATGAAGTTTACAAGGGTAATGCTGCGGCTGCTTTCGGTCCGATTTTGCCGGGCAGTCTTGGATACAACGCCAGTATCGAACAAGCAGCGCACTACGACTTAACTGAAGCCGCGAAAATTCTAGACAAAGCCGGCTGGGTGCTCGGCCCTGGCGCGACCGTGCGCATGAAAAATAAAAAACCTCTGGAATTTACCCTGGCCACGAGCGGTATGCAAATGCTCAATGTCAAAACCGCGCAGATTCTGCAGAGTCAATGGGAACAGCTGGGCGCGAAAGTGCATCTCAATATCGTCAGTTCCAAAGATCTGGATCAGAATTACATTCGGTCGCGCAATTTTGATGCGATTCTCGTAGCGGAAAATGTCGGCGCGGATCCGGATCCATATCCGTTCTGGCACTCAAGTCAATCGCATGACCCAGGGTTGAACTTGTCTGGATTTAACAACTCGGAAGTAGATAAACTCATTACGGAAGCTAGACTTACTGCGGACGAGAATGTGCGCATAAAAAATTATGCGCGCTTCCAGGAAATTATTAACGAGCAGTTGCCAGCCATCTTCCTGGTCCGCTCGCTGTATATCTATAACACGCCCAAAAAAATGCTGGATGTGAATCTAAGCAACATTGTGGCTCCCTCGGAACGATTCGCTGACATCAGCCACTGGTATTTTAGCGATTAGCGATATACAATAAGTTACTCGGGTACGTGGCGGAACTGGCATTATATTGTGTGCAGTTGGCGGGCGTGTGGTGGAATTGGCATACACGTACGCTTCAGGAGCGTATAGGCGAAAGCCTGTGAGAGTTCAAATCTCTCCACGCCCACCAACTGCCCATAATGCGTCCCGCCAAAGGCGGGAAAATCCCTGCCTGTCGGCAGGCAGGTCTCCGTACCCACCAGAATAGAGAAATCTTTAAGGCCCCAAAAGGGCTATTTTTATTGGCTAAAAACGCTTAACTATTGACAAAACCCCTAAAAAGGCGTATACTTATATGTTTTGTACACTTCACTTCCGAAGTCACAAACGGGCCCAAAGGAGGGCTTAACAGATGAGTATGGAACTCGAGAACTTGATGCGTGGCGCAATCGCTCGAAGCGGACAACTGCTGGAAGTAATCCTGGTCAACGTGATTTTCAACATTCTCGCCGTGACCATGGGACTGTTCGGTGTGTACCTCGTGGCAGTCGTGCGAACGCCGCAAGCCTACATGTTTGCGCCGTACGTGATCGCCGGTTCGATGGCACTGGCTGCCAAGGCCGGATTTCTCCTCCATCGCAAATGGAGCGAATACGCGAAAGTGGAACGGGTCAGCGAACAGCACGCTGGCGCATTCGTGAACCCGTCGGTCAACGCAAGAAACGAAAGCAGGGTGTCGGTAGGCATCGCCAACTTGATGGCTGTGGCCGCGATCGCGCTCCCAGTGCTGATCTACAGCTACATGCAGATTTGGACGCAGTCGCCGTCAATGATCGGCGTCCTGCAGGTCCTCCCGTCGCTCGGCATTACCATCCTCAGCGTTTGGGCCTGGATTGACTCGGCCCGATAGCTATCCTTTCATCAACACGAGTTTTCACAGGAGCACAGACATGAACGGACTGATTCGATTTGCCGCCTTTCTCGTCGTCACCTCGTTCGCAACGATCGCCACGGCGCAGGAACCGCAGGCCGAACCGCGCGAGCGGTTCACGATCATGGGCGGTGGCGGGCACAGAACCCTCACCGACTCCTCGTGGGTCGGGTCTGGCGGACCCACCAGCATGACCGACGTGAAGTTCGCCGGCTCAACCGGGGAACTGACGGGCTATGCCTGGATCACGAAGAACGCCTTCGTGAAAGGATCCATTGAACGCGGATCCTTAACTCCAGACCGGATGATTTTTAACGGTCAGGGAACTGACGCGTTGAGATATCAGCGCCACCAGGCGCTGATCGGCTGGGCATTCACCTACGGGTCAATCGCCGGGGGCGTTGATCAGGTTTCTTTCGAACGAAACCAAGCTGGCCCGTACTCCTGGTCAGCTTGGCGGACGATCACCCGGACCGAAATGTTCGGTCCCGTGCTGGAACTCAATTTGGGATCGACGTTCGGCCGGTTCTATGTCGGCGAACAGTTCCAGTACAATCCGTTGATGCCGGGAACGTTCCGGCTGATCTCCGGACAAGATGGACTCGCACCGTCCCTGGACCAAGTCCAGAGCGGTCACAACTGGTCAGCCTTCGAGCTCGCGATCAAAAGCGAGCTGGAGATCTACCGCGGCGTGGGTCTGACCATGAAGTGGGACATCAGCCGACGTTCCGAAACGGACGTCGACACATTTCCCGGCCAAGAAGTGAACCGCCAGAAAGACAGCCAGCGATTCATGGTCGGCGCGATCTATCGATTCGAAAAGTAACCATTTTCTTCGTCTCTCCTCAAGCAAGGGGATAAAAAGAGCAGTACGTGCAATACGCTGCTCTTTTTTCTTGCCCAAATTTTATTTGAATTTTGAATTTTAATTTTTGAATTTTCTAGTTAAGGTTGACAAGAGGCCCATTCGGGTGTATACTATATATACAGTGAATCTCTTGGAAATCTAAATAATCCGTTCGTTAACAGAAAATAGTCTGTAATCTTGTATTGACTATTTTGTGTTAATTGAACTTTCAGGCCGTGGGTTTAGCCCCGTTTGAAGTTCTATCTATGTAATTATTTCGTAAAGTAACACAGTTACGATGAAGGATTTTTTGCGATGATTTTTCGCAAACCAAACCTGCCTACCGGCAGGCAGGCGCAACCAGTTGCTACGCGCGAAAAAGAAAAAGTAGCGACACCGCAGACCAAAACCGACAACAAAGCGGCGCTCAAGATTATCCCCTTGGGTGGAATTGAGGAAGTCGGAGAAAACATGACTGTACTCGAGTACGGTGATGATATTCTTGTCATTGACATGGGACTCGGATTTCCAGACGAGACTATGCCGGGAATTGATTACATCATCCCGAACACCAAATATCTGGAAGATAACAAAAAGCGCATCAAAGGCGTGATTATCACTCACGGACATTTGGACCACATTGGCGCCATCCCCTACATCATGCCGAAAATTGGCGACCCGCCGATTTATACCATGAAGTTAACCGGGGAACTGATTAAAAAACGTTTAGAGGAATTTCATCTGCTTGGCCGCTCCCAAATTCACGAACTGAACAAAGATGATGTTCTGACTTTGGGGAATTTCCGCATCCGATTCTTCCGAATCAACCACAATATTCCGGATGGCGTGGGTTTGGCGATCAATACGCCAACCGGGCTTCTGATTTACGCCACGGACTGGAAATTTGACCATACACCTGTAGATGGCCGACCGACGGAATTTGATAAATTGGCCAAATTCGGCGGCGAAGGTGTGGCGCTGCTCATGTCTGACTCCACCAACGCGGAAAAACCGGGTTATTCCATGTCCGAAAAAACTTTGGGTGATACGATTGATCGAATTATGTCTGATGCGAAAGGCCGCGTAATTTTCGCGACCTTCTCTACCCTCATTTCCCGTGTCCAGCAAGTGATTGACGCGGCTTATAAATCCAATCGCAAGATTGTGATCACTGGCCGCTCGCTTGTGAATAACGTGGAAATTTGTCTGGCCACCAATTATCTAAAAATGCCTGCCAAAGGCATGATCATAAAAATGGAACAGGCCAAGAAACTTCCTGACAATCAAGTCGTGATCTTAACCACTGGTTCCCAAGGCGAAGAAGCCTCGGCTCTAGCGCGCATCGCCAGAAGCGAACACAAAACGATTGAGATCAAAAAGGGCGACACCTGCGTGGTGTCTGCTTCCCCGATTCCAGGTAATGAACGAGCCGTGTCGGGAATTTTGTCCAACCTGGCGCGCTTAGGCGCCAAGGTTTTGTACCAAAAAATCTTAGACATCCACACTTCCGGACACGCGTATCAGGAAGATTTGAAGCTCATGATTTCTCTGACCAAACCGAAAAACTTCATGCCGATTCACGGCGAGCACCACATGTTAGTGGCTCACGCGAATCTCGCGCACGATGTCGGCGTCCCGGATGAAAATATTTTCACCCTGGATAACGGCCAGATGCTTGAGATGTCAGGATCAGGAGTCCGCATCCTAGAAGCGAAAATCCCCACCGGCTACGTCTATGTGGACGGACTGGGCGTTGGTGACGTCGGCGAGGTGGTTTTACGCGATCGACAGGTTATGAGCAAAGATGGCATGTTTGTCATCATCATGACCATTGACCGCAAAACTAGTAAACTTACCCAAGCGCCGGATATTATTTCCAGAGGCTTTATCTACATGAAAGGCTCGGAAGATTTACTCAAAGAAGTCAAACACGAAGTCCGCAAAGTTGTGGAAAGCAAAGGAAAAAATGGCGGCATGCGTGAACCCAACTGGGCCTTTGTCCGCTCGGAAGTTCGGGATCAAATCGGCGAATTTCTGTTCCAGAGAACGGAACGAAGACCGATGGTCCTACCAGTTGTGATTGAAGTATAAAAGACCTCCCCTACCCCTCCTTTTAAGGAGGGGTATTGTTTTTATCTCTCCTCCTTTTAAGGAGGAGATTAAGAGGAGGTCTAAAAAAACAAACCGCTCCGAATGGGACGGTTTTTTGATGCAAAAAAAGAAGCGCGTGGTGACGAAAGACACCGTCAGGAATCTGACTACAAATAGTAGCACTTTCCAAAGCAAAAAGCAAGAGCTATAATATCCTCATGCAAGAAACTATCCTTTCTGGTATCCGCGCCTCGGGCAAATTACATCTTGGCAACTATCTAGGTGCTTTAAAGCAATTTGTGGAATTACAAAATGGAAACTCGTCCGCCGAAGCCTCGGCGAAGGCGGATTGCTATTTTTTTATTGCTGATCTTCACGCACTCACTACCCCGTTTGAACCCAAAGAACTGTCACAGAACACGCTGGAAGTAGCCGCTGAATATCTGGCCGCCGGTATTGATCCGGATAAATCGGTGTTTTTTTTGCAAAGCCAAGTTTTAGAACACGCCCAACTCGCCTGGATCTTTAATTGCCTAACTTCTATAGGCGAACTTGAAAGGATGACTCAATTTAAGGAGAAGACCGAATTTAATGTTACCGCACGCGGCCGAACTTTAACTATGGGTCACCCAAATAAATTTATAGGCGCTGGGCTTCTAACATATCCGACTCTCATGGCCGCAGACATTTTACTTTACAAACCTACCGCAGTTCCTGTTGGCGATGACCAAACCCAACATGTGGAATTGACGCGCGACATCGCGAAAAAATTTAACAATCGTTTCGGCGAAACTTTTCCGATTCCCAAAACTTTTGAACCTGCCCGCCGAAGCCTTGGCGAAGGCGGGAAAAAGCCCCTGCGCATTATGAGCCTAACTGACCCAACCAAAAAAATGAGTAAGACTGGTGATGAGGCGTTGATGCTTGCTGATTCCCCGGATGAAATTCTGCGCAAACTCAAAAAGGCTGTCACGGCCACCGATACAAACCAAGGCTCACCCGGGGTTGATAATCTTAAATTTTTACTGGACCAATTCGGTGGAACTGATCAAGTTCAAGATTTTACTAAATACAATGACGTGAAAGAAACACTTGCTAAAGTCATTACTAACTACTTTGCTGATTTTCGTGAGAAGAAAGCTAAACTTTTACAAAATCCCAAACAAGTGACTGACATTTTGAATGCTGGCGCGGCCAAAGCGCAAAAAATCGCATCCCGAACGTTAAACGAAGTGAAGGCAAAAATTGGGTTGATTTAACTGCCCACTCTTGATTTTTTAAAAAATCAGGAATACAATGAATATGAGAGAGAAGTGGGGTTTCTGCCCAATGAAACAAACACTGATTATCAAACAAATAGTCCAAAATAACAGCATAAGGATCAACCTGCAAAAGGGCTAAGTTTTGGTCACACGCGAGTGTGATTTTCGTTTCTTTAGGAGGAACAATCATGTTATGGGTTCAATGCCGGACAGAAGACGACGCGCATCGCCTTCTCGTATTCGCTCTGGCGGGATCGCTTAACGGTGGGCACTTAACGCCTGCTCGGATCAGCGGTGTATGTCCGCGTAGCGTAGATGTCCTGCTGCCTCCCGAAGAGGTTCGGGATGACAAAATCCAATGGATTCGTCGCTTCCCATGCGTCGAACAAGCAAACTGGTCCTACGACCCATCTCCCTTCCCTGATTCAGCAACTCTTCTGCAAGCAGAACTCAATAGCAGTCGATTTGCTCTGGACCCCTCCATCAACCCCGACTACTAAGTTTGGGGTTCTCTTTTTGATTTCGTTTTGCAACCTTTTGCACGACCGTGCAAAAGGTTGTACATAATTATTTTTGGATTAATCTCCGAATTATCTTTTTTGTTTCTTCTGGACCCGCAACCGGGATATAATCCACGCCAGTTTTGACGATGGCATAGTCATTACCGCCAGGAAAAATCGCATCGCCGATGAATAACATTTTCTTGATCGGAACTTGAAGATGTTTTTGGATCTGATGAATACCGTAAGCCTTATCAATCCCTTTTTTCGTGACATCAATGGAGGTAAATCCCGCGGCTCGAACTTCTAGATCCGGCAGCCGCCTCTGCACGGCTTTGGCAATTTTCATCTTCAAGTCTTTGTTCTTCCTAAGCCAGGCTTCTTTCATCGCCACGCCCTTTTTCTTACCCAAAATCGCCACCACATCCTGGCCAATGGCGGAAAAAGTCATTTGCGTCCGTCGATCTTCTAAAACCTTGCCATAGACTTTCTTCGGATGCCTGTAGCCTACTTCCCTCAATCCCTCTTGGAACGCTTTTCTGATTCTCTGTTTCTGTGATTTCGTGAGTGTCAAAGCGTAAACTTTCTTCCAGCCATTGTGGTAGCGGTAATAAGCCGTGGAAGTTGTGGGAAATAAAGACAAATCTTTAAAGAAAAATTTCGGGGTTTTCAGATGCCTCAAAAACTGCTCTTGAAAAATCGCGTATTTGCCGCCGCCAATAACCGCCACCTTCTTTGACATCAGAAGTCTTGTGATCAGTAAGGACATTTCCCGGTCCAGGGCGGACTTGGTCTTGGTGAGTGTCCCATCCAGGTCAAAAACGATTAAATCTTTCGCCTCAAGTTTTTTCAGATTAGAAATTCTCATAAGCCACTAAAGTCTACCAAAAAGGGCTAAAAATTGCTAGAATAAATCGTTATGTCATTTTCAGTCGGAATCGTTGGGCTACCAAATGTCGGCAAGTCCACATTATTTAACGCTTTAACGAAGCAGCAAGCCGCGGCTTCGAATTTTCCCTTTACCACGATTGATCCGAACGTGGGTGTCATTAACGTGCCCGATGAACGGTTGGCGAAACTGGCGGCTTTGGAAAAATCCGAAAAAATTGTGCCCACCTCAATCGAATTCGTGGACATTGCCGGGCTGGTCAAGGGTGCTGCCGAAGGCGCTGGCCTTGGCAATAAATTCCTGTCGCACATCCGGGAAGTAGACGCTATTGTCCAGGTGGTGCGTTTTTTCGAAAATAAAGACATTATTCATGTGGATGGTTCCGTGAATCCAGCGCGAGATATTGAAGTAATCAATATGGAACTCATGCTGGCAGATCTTAATACTGTTAGTAAACGTCTGGAAAGTTTGCATAAAGAAATCAAAGGTGGGAGTAAAGAAGCCCTGGTCCTCAAATCAGCCTTAGAAAAAATTAAAACCGCTTTGGAAAAAGGTGATCTGGCTAGATCCGTAAATATGAACGAAGAAGAATCGCGTTTAATGAAAGGCTTAAGTCTCTTAACCATGAAGCCCACATTGTACGTAGCCAACGCCTCATCTAAGGTTGAGCCGTTGAATGGCATTGAGTTTTTAACGATTGACGTCAAAATTGAATCCGAGCTTGCTGAACTAAAAGACGACGAACGCGCCGAATACATGAAAGAATTAGGAATAAATGAGTCAGGGCTTGATCGTCTGGCAGCGGCTTCGTATAAACTTTTAAACTTGATCACTTTTATCACAGCCGGATCCAAAGAAAGCAAAGCTTGGACAATCGTAGCTGGCACCAAAGCCCCGCAAGCGGCCGGAGTCATCCACACTGACTTTGAAAAAGGCTTTATTCGAGCGGAAATCATCCAATGGGACAAACTCTTGGAGGCTGGAGGCTACCCAGGTGCTCGCGATAAAGGCTGGCTACGAGTGGAAGGCAAAGAATACGTCATGATGGATGGCGATGTCGCGCATTTTCGCTTCAATGTATAGTACTATTCAACTTGTCCCTCTCCCCTTGCGGGAGAGGGTGGCGCGATAGCGCCGGGTGAGGGGTTATTGTGCAAACAAAAGATAATGCTAAAAAATTAAGACGGTCCCAAACTCCAGAAGAGCTAAAACTTTGGAACCGCTTGAAAAACGGCAGACTAGCTGAGTACAAATTTCGTCGCCAAGTCACTATAGATAATTTTATCGTGGACTTCTGTTGTTTTAAAGAACGTCTTATAATTGAACTGGATGGGCAACCGCACCGTGAGTCTAAGCTTAATGATAAACATAGAGACGAATATTTAAAATCTCAAGGATTTACAGTTATTAGATTTTGGGACGGCCAGATACAAGGAGATTTTGAAAAAATTCTAAATATAATCATAAGCGCTCTGGAATCACCCTCATCCGGCCTTCGGCCACCTTCTCCCGTCAAGGGAGAAGGAAAAAATGAAAAATATGAGACCTAAAAATAATTCACTCTACGCCTTAGCCATCATTGCGCATCCTGATGATGAAGCCTTTTTGCTGGCTGGCACGTCTTTAAAATTTGCCGACGAAAATAAAACAGTGGGAGTGGTTTGCGTGACCAGAGGAGAAAAAGGCGCAGACCGACTTCATCGAAATCTGAGGCAAGATCAAATAGCTAAAATCCGAACGAAAGAACTGCAAGCAGCTTGTAAGATACTTGGTTGCGAGTGTAAACAAGTCCTTGATTACCCCGATGGAGCCTTGGATCAAGCTGATTTTGAGCAACTGGTCGGCCAATTAACCGAAATCGTTAATCATTACCAGCCGCAAGTGGTTTTAACTTTTGGTGAGGAAGGGATTGCCGGCCATAAAGACCATATAACCATCGGCTTGGCCGCGGTGGCCGCATGCAAAAAAGCTGGTCTGAAGCCAGCGGAAATCTGGTTATCTAGCATCCCATCGTCACTTATCCAAGATTACGAAACCCATATGGAAAAACGCAAGGTCCACCATTCTCATTTCGCCCCAAAACGGCTCATGGGCGTGCCTGACGAAAAATTATCCAAAATTGACATTCATAAATACAAAGATTTAAAACTCAAGGCCATCGAGGCTCACCAGAGCCAGTACCTACAAGGTGGCGTCTGGCCCGAGGCTTTAAAATCCGAATGGTTTGAGATCGTCAAGCTGACTTGACCATGGTCCATTTTTTTGCTAAAATGGCAAAGCTTTACAAATTAACTCAATATTCGTTCCACCTTGGGCGGGACGATAGTCCGCCAAAGGCGGATCCGCCTTTGGCGGAAAAGGAACCCCTTTCTATGCCAAAATATGAGCTGATGTATATCTTATCTTCAGCCGTCTCCGATAATGATGTGCCCCAAGTCAGTGAGGAAGTCAACAAATTCTTAACTGACTCTGGTGCGACACTTCTGGCCCAGGAAATGCTGGGTAAAAAAAAATTGGCCTATCCAATCAAGAAAACCCGGAACGGTTTTTATGTTGTCCAAACCTTTAACCTGGAAGGTCCTAAATTAACTTCTTTGGATAATAAGCTTCGATCCATGGAACACATAATCCGCTACTTAGTTGCCAACATTGATGAGCAGGAACGCCGAGCCGCGAAAGATAAAACCGTGCAGGAAAAAATGCGCGCCAGCCGCAAACCAATCCCTCGTAAACCAGAACCGGCAGGACCCGAAATCAAGTTGACCGACACGGAACTGGAACAACAGATCGAAAAAGCCTTAGAGTCCGAGGATCTATCCAAGTAGTTTACAGTTGTTAGTTAATAATTTTTAGTGAGTTCTAAATAGTTAATTGTTAATAAAAACTCAATAAAAACTAAAAATTAGAAAATAATTAATTTCATCCTATGGATCTCAATAAAGTCATGCTCATCGGACGCCTCACCCGCGATCCGGAAATCCGCACCACCCCAACGGGCCAGAATGTCGCGGCGTTTTCCGTGGCCACCAGTTTTAACTGGACTGACCAGGCCGGCCAGAAAAAGGAACAAACCGAATTTCACAATTGTATTGCCTGGCGCAAATTAGCCGACATCGTGGGACAATATTTGAAAAAAGGTTCCCAAGTTTACCTGGAAGGCCGCTTACAAACCCGTTCCTGGGATGATAAAACCTCGGGCCAAAAAAAATACCGTACCGAGATTGTGATTGACAACATGATTATGCTCGGCCGCCCTGTCGGGCAAGCTGGCCAGCCGCAAGCGAAATCAGCGGTTGAGCAGCCAGAACCGCCGCAACCGGAAGCTACGATTCAAATTGATAACGACGACCTGCCTTTCTAAATCCTTAACTATGAATTAACCTAATTGATCTAATTTCTAAACTTGGAGCTTGGGATTTGGTACTTATTTAGATCAATTAGAAATTAGTAATTAGAAATTTAACTCTTATGCCTAATAATTTCCCCAAAAAACCCTGTTTGTTCTGTACGGAAAAAATTTCCTATGTCGATTATAAAGACACCCAATTTATCCGCCGCTTTATGAGCCCATACGCCAAAATCATGTCTTCTCAAAAGACCGGGACCTGCTCCAAGCATCAGCGGATGGTGTCCCAAGCTTTGAAGCGCGCGCGTCACATGGCGCTTCTGCCATTCGTATCAACGTAAATAATTTTAATTTTTGAGTTTTTAATTTCTATTGAATTTTAAATATTTTAATTTAAATTTTGATATTAAAAATTATAACTATAAATTATAAATTCACTCTATGGCTGTCTTAGACTTTTCCGACCTGAAAAGCACTGGTCACATCATTAAATACAATAATGAACCATACCAGATCATCTGGTCAAATTTTATGCGTACCGCGCAAAGAAAACCCGTGATCCAGGCCAAACTTCGCAACCTCATGACTGGCAAAGTCATGGAATATTCGTTTAAATACGGCGAAAGAATTGACGAAGCAGATGTGGTTAAACGAAAATGCCAATACCTCTACGCAGATGAGGAAGGCGCGCACTTTATGAATCCGGAAACTTTCGAAACAATCATGGTGCCTAAAGCCTTAGTCGAAGATCAAGTAAAATTTCTGAAAGAAGGCACGGATACGGTGATTATGTTTTTTGAAGATAAACCAATCGCATTGGATCTCCCAGTCAAGATTGATCTGAAAGTCACAGAAACATCCCCAGGAATTAAAGGCGATACGGCCACCGGTGGCACCAAGCCAGCCACCCTGGAAACCGGACATGTGGTGAACGTGCCCCTGTTTATCAAAAAAGGTGACACGGTTCGGGTGAGTACCCAAACCGGCAACTACGTCGAACGCGCCAGCCAATAGCATGCTGTTGAAAACTAAATCAACATTTTCAAACCCCGAATGATTTGGGGTTTTTGACAGCTAAAATTTTCCTGGACTATAATAGAAGTCCTAAAACTAATTTAATTTTATGTTTATTACAAAAAGTGACATCTGTCATGAAGAAATCAACTATCCCAATCAAATTAACCTAGACTATCGTGGAGATCATCCTAAACCTTTTGCTTTTTGCTTGGCTTGTAGTGAAACATTGATCAATTTTCTTAAAAAACACGAACTGTTATACAATTGACGGATCAGACTGGAAAGAATTATAATAAAAACATGAAAAATAATAAAGCTCAAATACTAACCATAAAGGATTTGCCCAAATTACGCTATCCTTTACCTGAAAGCCTAATCAAAGCGGCTGGTTTAATGAAGCATAAACGCAAGGAGTTGGAAGAGCATCTTGAGCAAGTCCGTAATGAATGGGATCGTAAAGTCTAAATGACTTTAGACGCGAATATTGTAATTGCCTATCTAAACGGCGACCCTATTATCGAGGAATTTATTAAAAAGTCTCGATCTGAGGGTCTGCTTTTGTTTTTGCCTACTGTAGCAGAAAGTGAAGTACTTTCTTTTTCAAATTGGACTCCAGAGGAGCGCAAGGCAACCGAGCAATTCTTAGAAGAGAATTTTACTTCTATAACATTTGACCGCAGTATTGCCAGGATTGCCGCTGAAATAAGACGAACTGTGAAAATAAAATTTCCTGACGCGGCTATCGCGGCCACGGCATTGTTTACCAAAACACCTCTGCTGACTCGAAACTTACACGACTTCCAAAACGTTCCTGATCTGCAAATACTATCAATTTAAAAAAACCCTCCGCCGTCGCATAAAGCTTTGGCGGAGGGTTTTTTTTATGATTTTATAATTGCGGTGGTCGCATTTCCACGATCGGTCCGATCGGCATGGCTAGATCTGCCGCGTTGGCTTGGACTAATTCGGAGAAACTATGGCCCCAGGAGAAAAACACTTCTGGGCTTGGGAAAGCATAACGCAAATCGGTTCCCAGGAAAAAGACTGTGCCAGCCGGGTCGAAGCGGATGGCACTGATTGCATAAAAAAAACGCCGGAAAAAACAGCGCAAAAAACTAAGAAAAAAACTATACTAATCCAAACTCGAATCCTATAAGCCCCCCCCCTCACTTGGTTTGTTGTACTCATAAAGCGAGCGATTATTAATTGCTAATTTTACTTTTATATATTATAGCATACTTTCAGATTTTATGCAAGTTAAATTTTACTCGGTGACTGTGACGGAGCCGTATTTGGTGGAGTTCAAATGATCATGATATTTCCAAGTTCCGACTTTATCAAACGTAAATGTCCAACTCGCATCTGCGGCAATGGCTTTTTTCGGATCAAATTCCGGATAATCCGTATGTGTTGGATGCGGGGCTGATGCTGGCCAACGATTCTTGGAATCGTTATTGATAAAAGTCACGGTCGTGCCATTGGCAATGGTGATGCTTGCCGGTTCAAAGCCGCTGGCGGTAATTTTAACTTCAACATTGGTGCTTTGTGGCTGACTTGGTGCTGGGGTTGGAGTTGGAGTTGGGACTGGCGTTGGCGCTGGCGCTGGAGTCGGTGTCGGTGTTGGGGTAGGCGCGGGTGGAGTTGATTTGTTACATGCGGCCGCTAACAACATTAAACCGAGAACTAAAACTAAAATTTTTCGCATCGCTGCTCCTGTCCATTGCGAGGAGGCCAATTTATTATAAAGCTCTATTCTTGTGGCCGACGCGGCAATCTGACTCTTTGGTTAGATCGCCACGCGCCTGTCAAGATTTGAGCTTTAATAAAGCAGTCGCTCGCGATGGTCTTAAAAATATAATTACTTATCAAAGGCCTCGATCGCGCATGGCTTGGGCGATACGATTAATAGCTAAAATAAATGCGGCTGTTCGAAAATCGGTCTGATATTTTTCGTGCGTCGCCAAAACCTGCTGCCAGGCTTTCGTCATATACACTGTCAGTTTTCCCAAAACCACTTTTTTCGTCCACTTCAGCCCTTTGAGATTTTGCGACCATTCAAGGTAAGATGCCGCCACCCCGCCGGAATTTGCCAAAACGTCAGGAATCACCCAAACGCCACGTGCATTCAAAATCAGATCAGCTGCTGGCGTGGTTGGTCCATTGGCCATTTCCACAATAATCTTCGCCCGGATTTTTTTGGCATTTCCTTGATGAATTTGATTTTCTAGGGCGGCCGGGACTAAGACATCCACGGGCAATTCTAATAATTTTTCATTAGTCACTTCCGCGGCTCCTGGAAAACCGATAAAAGTCTGATGCTGATGTTTATAATCACGCAATTTTTTTAAATCAAGTCCCTTAGGGCTATAAATACCGCTCTTCGAATCAGAAACCGCGACCAGTTTAAAGCCGGCCTGGATGGCCACTTCGGAAAAATTGGAACCCACATTACCAAAACCTTGAACGGCCATGGTCGCATGTTTCTTTAACTTCGCCGCTTTTGCTGCTTGCTTTAAAACTGCCACCCCGCCAAAACCCGTAGCCTCTTCCCGACCCTGACTGCCGCCCATGCTTAAAGGTTTTCCAGTAATCACGGCGGGCGTAAATTTGCCGACTAACTTGGAATATTCATCCACCATCCAGCCCATAATTTCCGGCGTGGTGTTCACATCCGGCGCCGGCACATCAACTTTCGGCCCAATATCTTTATAAATCAAGTCAATAAATTTGCGAGACAGTCGTTCCAGTTCCCGCTTGGACAATTTTTTCGGATCCACCGCAATGCCGCCCTTGCCGCCGCCGAAAGGAATGTCTACGACCGCATTTTTGATACTCATCCAGAAAGCCAAGGCTTTGACTTCATCCATATCCACCTGTGAATGGTATCGCAGGCCCCCTTTGAAGGGTCCGCGCGCATCGTTATATTGCACGCGAAAGCCTTGGAAAACCCGAACCTCGCCATTGTCCAAATTTATCGGCACCGACACAGACAACACCCTGCTCGGGTGTTGCAATTGGACTAAAATTTGTTTATCGAGGTTTAAAATTTTTGCCGCGACATCCAGTTGCTGCATGGCTGATTGAAACAGATTGATTTTTGCCATTACCTTACCTTACCTTCTCTGGTCCTTGATCGTAGTAAGCTTGAATAAATTTTAAGATGGCCGACTCATCAAAACTTTCCAAATTTTGCATATGCCCCCAAGCCGCAAGCGAGATCCGCGTATCGTTCATTTCTCTTGGTTCCACGATAATTTTCGCATAGCGACTAGCAAAATCATTCAGCCGATTAATCGTATCCTGGTCAACTTGATCCGGTTTATAAGCAATCCAAATGCCGCCATGCTCCAAATTATGAATCAAGCGTTCGTCCGGCTGCCTGACTTTATAAATCCCCCAAGCCGCGGGCGCTGGCCAATGCCAACCAGAGGTCGGCGGGTTGGAATTATATGCCGGGTGATCAGTGGAACCTTCCGCAATATGCTCCTGGCCCTGAATTTCAAAAGCCGTTCCTGGTAAATCTTGTGGCGGCTTTTCTGACCCTTCGAACAACCAGAATCCTATTCCAACAAAACCAGCAACTACCACCAAATAAATTAAAATTAGTTTAAATTTACCCATGTTTAAAGATTATAGCACAAACTTGACTATCCCTGGTCTGCGCCGAGGTATTTTTCTGCATCCAGTGCAGCCATACAGCCCATCCCAGCCGCGGTCACCGCCTGACGATAATGGTAATCGCGGACATCGCCGGCGACAAACACGCCTGGGATATTGGTTTTAGTCTGGTCTATCGGCACAATGTATCCTTTTTGGTCTAAATCAATTTGTCCCTGGAAGACTTCGGTATTGGGTTTGTGGCCAATGGCAATAAAAGCGCCTTCCGTGGCACGTTCCTCCGCACGTGCCTGTTTGATATCTCTAATTTTCACTCCGATTAGTTTTTCATCACCCAAAAATTCTTCCACCACTTTGTTGTATTCAATCGTGATCTTCGGATGAGCAAATACCCGATCCTGCATGATTTTAGACGCGCGTAGTTTATCACTGCGATTTAGGATCGTGACTTTTTTTACAAATTTCGTTAGATACAACGCTTCTTCCATAGCCGCATCCCCACCACCAACCACAATAATCTCTTTATCCTTAAAGAAAAACCCATCGCAGGTCGCACATGCCGAAACCCCTTTGCCGCGTAATTTTTCTTCAGAAGGCAGGCCCAACCAGATGTTGGAAGCGCCGGTGGCCAAAATCACACTTTTGGTGCTATACAGATTGGTATCCACCCAGATCTGGAATGGTGGTTTGCTAAAATCCACTTTCGTAACATCTTCGTATATTATTTTTGCGCCAAATTGTTCAGCCTGGGCAATCATTTTTTGCATCAGATCCGGGCCCTGGATGCCTTCGGGAAAACCCGGATAATTTTCCACATCCGTAGTGATCATCAATTGCCCGCCGAAAGTCAGTCCCGCGATAACCAAGGGCTCCAGATTGGCCCTGGCGGCGTATAAGGCGGCGGTCAGGCCCGCTGGCCCGGAACCGATGATAATCAGCTTGTGAGTATCCATATCCATAGTTTTAACTTTTTACTCTTTTAATTTGCGTCCAATCCGAAGTCAGCCCGTGCTTGCCTTGCTGTCGCATTAAATAATCAAAGCAGGCCAAAGCGGCGGTTGCTCCTTCGCCGGCGGAAATCACAGCTTGTTTATAAATGCGGTTGGTTGCATCTCCTGCGGCGAAAATACCAGGCAGTGAAGTTGACTGATCGGAGGCCACGATAATCTGTTCCTGCTCATCTAACTTTACAATATTTTTGCTAATTTGGGAATCAACCACGTATCCTAACTCCACCAACAGCGCATCCAACGGCAAATCATAGTGCTGGCCGGTTTTTAGATTGATTAACCCAAGTCCGCTAAGTCGTTGCTCGCCTAAAATTTGCTGAATCTGGACAAATGGCACGAGTGTCACATTTTTTTTGCGTAGCATCGCTTTGACCAGGGACGGGTGCGCGATCAATTTATCGGTTTTGGAAAGCACATAAACTTTTTTGGCGAATTTTGAGCAAAGCAGAGCCGCATCAGCCGCAATATCGCCAAGGCCGGCGATGGCCACGATTTTGTTTTTATAAAGCGGGGCGTCACAGTTCGCGCAATACGAAACCCCGCGACCCTTAAGCTCATTTTCTCCAGGCACGCCTAAGTCCCTGGGAGTTTTGCCATAAGCCAAAATCAAACTTTTTGCCTTATACTGTTTGCCATAAGCCGTGACGGTAAAAGCTTGAGCCGCCAGCTTAATTTTAGAAACCTCGGCTTGTATAAATTTAACGCCGTAAGCTTCGGCTTGCGCTTTGATGGAGCTGATCAACGCAAACCCACCGATTGGCGCAGCGCCTGGAAAATTTTCAATCTGATCCGTAAAATTGGCTTGGCCGCCAATGTCTTTGCCTAAAACCAAGACTCCCAGTCCGCGACGCGCGCAAAAGAGTGCGGCAGAAAAACCAGCGACACCACCGCCGATAATTATGACATCAAACATGGGGCTTCTCCTTGGCAACTTTAACGACATTAGACAAGAGTTGCGCCACAGTCACAGGCCCCACCCCGCCCGGAACCGGCGAAACAACTGAAGCGGCCTTTTGTACTGATTCAAGCTCCACATCCCCCACAATCCCGGCTCCGGATTCCGCCGTACCGCAATCAATCACCACCGCACCGGGTTTAATCATGTGCCCTTTAATCAAATTTGCCTGACCCGTGCCGGAAATAATCACGTCCGCACTTATAGTCAGTTTGGCTAAATTTTGAATTTGTGAATCGGCAGTAGTCACTTGGAGGTTGCGGTTTTTCAGCAAGACCGTGACCGGACGGCCGACCAGTTCCCCTTGTCCCACGACCAAAATTTGAGCGCGGGTTAAATCCAAATTCAACGAATCAAGTATGGTCATAATCGCTGCGGCAGTTGGAGGTGAAAGCCGGGTTTGAGTTTGATTGAGACAGTCCACATCCACCGCTGTGCCAATGGCGTTTAATACTTGTTGTTTGTCTAAATGGCTTGGCAAGGGCAGCTGGATAATCAAACCGGCCAGATTTGGATCAAGCTGTTTTTGCTTTAGTTTCAAAATTACATCTTGGGTTGACACTGACTCTGGCAGTTCCACCAGCTCAAATTTCAGCCCAATCGAGGCGGCGGCGCGCGCTTTAGTGTTCACATACGATCTGGCGACCGAGTCTTGCCCGATCAGCACGTCACAAAACAAGGGCTGAAAAGGCAACAGCGATACTTCCTGTTTTAAATTGTTTAAAATCTCAGCGGCAAGCGCCCGTCCGTCAACTAACTTTGTCATGTCAATGATAAATAATTAAGCCGCCAAATATTTGCCCAAGGCCGTCAAAAAATCATGTCTGATATCCAGTTGTTTCCTGACACCTTCCCACACCAAGGCCTTGGATTCCGGATCAAACACCAGTTTGTCCAAAAGGTGCGTGGAAAATTTTGCCTGCGGCTGATGAGTTTGAGTAAAAACTTCTAAATCATGGTCAGTCAGACTGGTATTTTGTTTCAGCGCGGAAACATAAATGCGAAATTCTTCTGATTCAGCCAGTTCCTGCGCAAACATGGTGCCGAGCGCCATCTGCCATTCCGAGTTAGAGTAAACATCGGACAAATCGGCGATATAATTCCGCGTCATCTCCTTGGCCTGAGCCCGCTCAATCTCTTCCAAACTTAAGCCCAAAGCTTTTAAAAACCGCAGCCACTGTTCACGGGTGGCCGTTTGGATGACGTCATTTTCAAGCCTGTGACCGGCCAGTTCATCCTGCCGCTTTTTCTCCAAGATTTCCAAAGATGATTCGGCCAAAGGATCATCGGATTCAGATAGGTTGGCCAGGGCAAACCGCAAAAAACCCGGATCCCCGCTTTTACGTCCAAACCAGGCTTCGGCCGCCAGAAATCTTTGCACCATAAACTTCTTAAGCTTAGCAGGCGTTGGATGGACATGACTAATTTGGGCCATAAACGGCCAACTGGCCACCTCTTGCGGGATAAAATTAACCAGCCATTCCACAAATTGCTCACCTATGTATTCTTCAATGGCTTGGGTGGGGTTGATCAGTGTCATGTGAGTAGTGTAAAATATGAGGGTTGTTAATGCAACCCTATGTCAGACATTTTTCAGGGAATTTTAAACATTATTAAAAGCGGTGTTATTGTTTCGACCTCACAGCTAATCAAAATCGGCCGAAAGATTTTCGGTAAAAATCGCAAACCGCGTCAATAATTTAAGTAATTTTACGATAGCTTCGGACAGCCAGTGGCACGAAGACGATCAAAATTCCGATAATCCAAATTAGCGAATACCAGGCATTATCACCCACCGGAGTTCCCAAGATTAATGCCCGGACGGTATTCGCCACATAGCTAATGGGGTTGTGTTCGGCAAAAACTCGCAAGCCATGCCCCATGGTTTCCACAGGCACAAAGATGGAGCTGGCAAAAACTAAAGGAAAAACCCAGATGAATCCGGCCGATTGGACGGTTTCCACATTTTTGGCCGCCAAACCAATGGTGGCGGAAATCCAAGAAAAGGCAAAACCAAAGAACGAAGTCAGCAACAAGGCTAAGACGAAATTACCAAAACCATTTTCAATTGTAAACCCAATAAGCAGACCAACTAGGGTCATTAAAATTAGCACAAATACATTCCGGATCAATTCGGTGACGGTTCGGCCAACCAAAACTGCGGAACGAGCGATTGGTAAGGATCGAAACCGATCAATCAGCCCCTTCGATAGGTCATCTGCCAGACCAACGCCGGTCATCATGGCTCCAAACAAAACGGTTTGGACAAAAATCCCGGGCAACAGATAGTTAACATACTTGGAAGCCGAGGTGCTAATCGCCCCGCCAAAAACGAAGACAAATAGTAAGACGAACATCACTGGCTGGATGGATGAAAACACGATCAATTGCGGCAACCTCCGGTAACGCAACAAATTGCGCCCAATCATGACGACCATATCCGATGAAGTTTCGGAAAAGTTTGACATAAATTTTTACTCTGTTGCGTGGCCAGTTAATTTCATAAACACATCATCAAGCGAGGGCCTTCTTAAGATTATATCGAGCACTTTCAAACCTAAAGTATCAAGTTGGCGCACCGCATCTACCAGTACCGCGGAACCACCCCGGACAGGAACTGTGACAATGCCCGTGGCAGGATCCGCGTGCGCTTCTTCGGTACCAAATTGTCTGATCGCCACCGCGGCCCGCGCGGCATCCGCATGATTGACTAAATGGAGTTCCAAAATATCGCCACCAACTTGGTTTTTGAGCTCATCAGAAGTACCAATGGTGATAATATGGCCACGATCCATGACAAAAATCTTATCAGCCAGCTGATCAGCTTCTTCCATGTACTGGGTCGTTAAAAGGACCGTCGTGCCATTGGCCACCAAGTCTCTAATCACGTTCCAAAGCGCGAAGCGTGATCTCGGGTCAAGGCCAGAGGTTGGTTCGTCCAAAAACAAAACTTGCGGACGAATCACCAAACTGGCGGCCAGATCAAGCCTTCGGCGCATGCCGCCCGAATAAGTTTTTAGAATCCTGTCGGCCGCATCTTCCAGATTAAACTGATGCAATAATTCTATCGCCCGAGCTTTGGCGGCAGTTCTAGTCAAATGATAAAGCCGACCAAACATTTCCAAATTTTCTCGACCGGTCAAGGTTTCATCAACGGCTGCATATTGACCAGCTAATCCGATTATCCCTCGCAATTTCTGGGCGTCTCGAATAACATCTAATCCAGCCACTGTGACTTGGCCTGATGTGGGTAGTAACAGTGTGGTTAAAATTCGAATCAGAGTGGTTTTGCCGGCGCCATTGGGACCCAAAAGGGCAGTGACCTGGCCGCGATGAATTTTTAAACTGATATTATCCAAAGCCTTGACCTGGCCGTAAGATTTAGACAGATTTTCAACTAAAATCACGGGAGGAGTAGCCACGGCCGTTGGTTTTGGTTCGATAATCAAATCCAAAAGATCGTGCACTTGCCAACCAGCTTGAGTCAGCTCCTGCATGATCTGTTGGTTGCTCATCCCGGCCTGATGCGCATCCTTAATGTATACTTGTAGCGCTTGTTTACTCATAAATGATTGCTTTGACGTCTAGACATTCTAGCCTAAATCCCTCGGCGTGTCAATAGCTGAGGTTGATCTATACGCGTTTTTATTATATAATCTTGAAGCTTTGAGGCCCTATCGTCTAACGGTCAGGACGCCAGGTTTTCATCCTGGTAATCCGGGTTCGATTCCCGGTGGGGTCACCAAGAAAAAACATGACGCAAAACTAAAAACCGCCTCATCCCTCATCCTATGAGACGGCTTTAGCGTAAATGGGTCGAATTCATTTTAATCTTGCGTTCTCTAAATATTTTTTAATAAAAGGCTTACCGCCTTTGAGGTTAACGCAAGTTGCATTTGACTCACCTGCGAACTTCATCTTTTCCATCTGGTTTGTGATATTTAATTATGAAATAAATTTGTTTTCTCCTCCATCACCTCCTTCCTTTCTCACCATAACCCTGGTGATTTTTTTTGTCAAGGATATTTTGTTAATAAGTTGTGCATAAATACTTCGGTATTATAAGTTAAAGATAGACGTTGACCAACAATGTCACAAATTGCTAAACTTTGTTAGGATCATATGAAAAAAATTCTGAAAATTTTAAGTATAGAAACCAGTTGCGACGAGACTGCGGCGGCGGTGATTGTTAATGGCACGATTAAATCCAACATTATTGCCTCCCAAGTCAAGCTGCACGCAAAATTTGGCGGGGTCGTCCCAGAAGTAGCCGCTCGCGAACATCTAATGGCTATCATCCCGACTATAGATTTGGCTTTAAAAACTGCAAAAACAAATTTGGAAGACCTGGATTACATCGCAGTCACACAAGGACCTGGGCTTGCGACCTCGCTTATGGTCGGCATTGATACCGCGAAAGCCTTAGGCGCGGCTTTGGATATCCCGGTTATCCCCATCAATCATTTGGAAGCGCATATATACGCGAACTTCGTTAAACCTTTAACCATTGCGAGGAGCGTAGCGACGAAGCAATCTTACGATAGATCGCCACGCGCCTTCGGCGCTCGCGATGGTAATATTTTCCCCTCCCTGATTCTCATCGTCTCTGGCGGGCACACGCTTTTGGTCCAAATGAGGGATCATGGCCAATATCATATTTTAGGTGAGACGGTGGATGATGCTGCGGGGGAAGCCTTTGATAAAACCGCCAAGATGTTGGGGTTGGGTTATCCTGGCGGGCCAGCGCTTTCCAAATTGGCAAAATCTGGTAACCCAACAGCCTTTAATTTCCCGCGCCCCATGCTTAACTCGGCTAATTTTGAATTCAGTTTCTCGGGGCTGAAGACCGCCGTGCTGTACAAAATCATGGAACATGAAACATGGAACATGAAACAGAAAGCAGATATAGCCGCCTCGGTCCAGGCCGCGATCGTGGATGTCTTAATCGCTAAATTAGAAAAAGCTATCCAAAGATACCACCCGAAAACCATTATGTTAGGCGGTGGGGTGGCGGCCAACGAACTTTTGCGCCAGCGTTTCAAGTTTCAAGCTTCACGTTTCAAAATTCATTGCTCTATTCCAGCACTGGAGTACTGCACTGACAATGCAGCCATGATCGGACTCGCAGCTTACCATCGTTTGATCAGAAAAAAACCGCAAACAAAAAATTTCTCGGCTCAACCCAATCTGAGCTTAAAATGATATAATACTGGCATGCGAGAAATTCCGAAAACTTACGACCAATCCAAAGAAACGGACATCTACCAACTCTGGGAATCATCCGGGTTTTTTAATCCTGACAATCTTTCGGGCAAACCGTTTACCATCATGATGCCGCCACCCAATGCCACAGGCACGCTACATATTGGGCACGCGTTTGAAACATCAATCCAAGATATCTTGATTCGCTACCACAGGATGAAGGGAGAAAAAACGCTATGGTTACCGGGCACTGATCACGCCGCTATTGCCACAAATACCAAAGTTGAAAAAATTTTGATTAAGGAAACCGGCAAAAACCGCCATGATATTGGCCGCGAGGCATTTGTAAAAAAAGTTGAAGAGTTTGTGGAAAAAAGTCGTGGTACGATTCAACAACAATTGCGAACTGTGGGTGCTTCCGCCGACTGGTCGCGCGAAGCGTTTACATTTGATGAACCCCGCAACCTGGCGATCCGAACCGCGTTTAAGAAAATGTTTGAGGCTGGGCTGATTTATCGCGGTATCCGCGTGATCAACTGGGATCCGAAAGGTCAGACTTCGGTTTCGGATGACGAAGTCGTCCATAAATCCGAAAAAGCCCAGCTATATACGTTTAAATATTCGAAAGACTTTCCAATTGCTATCGCAACCACTCGGCCGGAAACTAAAGTGGGTGATGTGGCAGTGGCCGTACATCCTGCTGATGTTCGCTATAAAAAATTTGTAGGCCAAGAATTCAAAGTCAATTTTGCTGGCGCTGATTTAAATATCAAAATCGTGGCCGATGAATCCGTGGACCCAGAATTTGGCACAGGTGCGGTTGGAGTTACGCCCGCACATAGCATGGCAGACTTTGACATTGCTCAAAGACACAATTTGCCAGCGCCACAAGTGATCAACGAATTTGCAAAAATGACCGACACGGCCGGTTCTTTGATTGCTGGTAAAAAAACCAAAGAAGCTCGTGAGATAATAGTCGCTTGGCTAACTGAACAAGGCTTGTTAGAAAAAACTGAAGCCATAGATATCAATCTTGCTACTGCGGAACGAAGCGGCGGTACGATTGAACCTTTACCAAAACTCCAATGGTTTGTAAATGTAAACAAGGCCGTGGCCGAACGGAGCGGAAAAACGCTGAAAGAGCTAATGCGTGACGCTGTAGCAAGTGGCAAAATAAAAATCCTCCCAGAACGATTTGAAAAAACATATTTTCATTGGATAGATAATTTACGCGATTGGAACATCAGCCGCCAGCTTTGGTACGGCCACCGGATTCCGGTTTGGTACAAAGGTGAGGAAATTTATTCCGGGATTGAAGAACCGGAAGGCAGTGGCTGGTCGCAAGACGAAGACACTTTAGACACTTGGTTCTCCTCGGCACTTTGGACGTTCTCGACTTTAGGTTGGCCAAACGAAACTGCTGATCTCAAAACATTCCACCCAACAGATGTCATGGCACCTGGGTACGAAATTCTGTTTTTCTGGGTAGCGCGCATGATTCTTATGAGCACGTTTCTGCTTGACGACGTGCCGTTTAAAACCGTTTATCTGCATGGCATTGTTCGCGATATCCAAGGCAAAAAGTTCAGCAAATCTCTAGACAATGGGATTGATCCAGTAGAAGTCATTAAACAATACGGCGCCGATGCCTTACGCATGGGTTTGGTCGTGGGGGTGGGTGCAGGCAATGACAGTAAATATGACCAAATGAAAGTGAAAGGCTATCGCAATTTCGCGAACAAAATTTGGAATGCAGCTAGATTTGTCATGCAAAACACTCAAGACATGACCCCCTCTAACTCCCCCTTAAAAGGGGGAGAGAAAAAGAACCCCCCTCCTTTTAAGGAGGGGTTGGGGGAGGTCAAACTCACCCCCGAAGACCAAGCTATTCTCTACGAACTTAATCAACTCTTGGCCAAAACTACTATACAAATGGACAACTTTGACTTTGCGCATGCGGCGGAAAACCTGTATCACTACTTCTGGCACACTTTTGCGGACAAAATCCTCGAAGAATCAAAAGTCAAACTTGCGAATGAGAAAACAAAAGCCTCGGCGCAACTCATGCTCAAAACCATCCTGGAAACTTCGTTAAAACTTCTGCATCCGTTCATGCCATTTGTCACTGAAACCATCTGGCAACTGGATCACAAGGATCTGCTGATGATAGAGAAGTGGCCCCGCCTGCGCTAAAGCTTCGGCGGGCAGGCAAAATAAAAAGTACTGAGCATGCTCAGTAGCAACCTCAGGAGATGCCTCCTGAGATAAACACTTGCTAAAACAAGTGTTTAAAAAAAGAGCCTCAAGGCTCTTTTTTTAAATTCTTATTTAAATCTCACTGGTACGGCAAACGAAGAGTCAAATTCGGGTAACCCCGAGGGATTATCTTTTTCAATAATCAACACGCCGTATTCCGCATCACCTGGATCAAACGGTAAACTTACGGCGAAAGGCACATAGTCACTAGTCATCCAATCGCCTAGAGCTTGTGCTCCGACTTGGAATAAAATATTACCCTTATCATCTTTCAGGATGATTGGCAGGTTCGCTTCAAAATACCAAAAACCGCGGGCACGACCCATGACAGCCATAGGACTCGTGACAAGTTCACCAAACGCAGGTGTATCCACAATCACTTCCGGTTCATTATGTTCGGCTTCGTTAAATACCAAACCTCGGTATTCACATTTCACCGGTTCACCGTCAATAATGATCCCGCCGGCCAGTTCACAAGATTGAAAATCCGTCACTTCCGGCCCAACTTTTCTCTGGATGATAAATAAAGCTAATCCGGCCAGGATAATCAACACGCCAATTTGTAGCAACCGATTATTCATAAAGGCAGTATAATTAGTAATTAGTAAGGAGTAAAGAGCGACGAAAAAACAAAAAACCATTGCGAGGAGTCCTGGTTGCTCGGGACGACGAAGCAATCTATCCTAATGACAGATCGCCACGGCCTTCGGCCTCGCGATGGTTAGTATTCTTCTTATTACTATTTTATAAGTTATCTGCCACTTCGGCCGCTTCTTTTTCACCCAAGGCCTCGGCGCGATACCCGGTGCCGGCCGGGATGAGTTTGCCGATGATGACGTTTTCTTTCAAACCTCGCAGGTAATCAGTTTTGGCAGTGATGGCGGCCTCAATCAGGACACGGGTAGTTTCTTGGAAACTTGCCGCAGCCAAGAATGATTCCGTGTTTAGAGATGACTTCGTAATGCCCATGAGCAGCTGCTCAACTTCAGCCTTGCGTCCCTTGGCCGCAACTTTGGCATTGGATAATTTTAGCCGAGATTTATCAATCAAATCCCCAACCAAGGTATCGGTATCACCCGGCTCGGTGATGCGGACTTTGGAAAACATCTGCCGGACGATAATCTCAATGTGCTTTTCGTTGACATTCTGCCCTTGGGAAGAATAAATTTCCTGCACGTCTTTGATGATATAGTCCTGACAAGCTTCAATGCCTTTGAGCGCGAACACCTGATGTAAGTTGAGGTTACCTTCGGTCAAAGGTTGGCCTTTGGTGATTAGAGATTTCTCTTTAACAATCACGCTATATCCAGAGGGGACAGTGTATTCCTTAAAATTCTCACCTTCGCGCACCACAGTCAGTTTATCCTTACCAAGCTTAACTATCCCTGCCGCCTTGGCTTTGACGATCACACCTTTAATATTGGTGAACAATGGATCGCCTTCGTTAACTTTCTCCCCGTCAGTCAGCTGTAATTTCCCGCCTGGCAGCAAATATTCATCCTTGACCACATCCTTGGTTTCCACCCGAATAGTGGTTTCTTTATTCGTGGCTTTGATGTTGGTCACAAATCCGTCAATTTCAGAAATCAAGGCTTGTCCTTTTGGCTCTCTGGCTTCCAGCAACTCCTCAACCCGCGGCAATCCTTGGGTGATATCTAAACCCGCCACACCGCCGGTGTGGAAAGTTCGCATGGTCAGCTGGGTGCCTGGTTCGCCAATGGCTTGGGCCGCCACAATTCCCACAGCCGCGCCCAGCTCCACCGGTTTGTTAAATCCTAAATCGTAACCATAACATTTGGCGCACACGCCGCGTGTGAGGGTACAGCGAAGCACGGTGCGAACTTCTGCCTCCGCTGCGGTAGACTTGTCAATTTCCTGAGCCAATTTTTCATCAATCATGGACCCGGCTTTGGCCACAACTAAACTCTTGGCGTCTTTGACGTCAGAAGCAAGTACTCGGCCAAAAATTCGACGGGCCAGCGGCCGGCCCAAGGCTTCCGAAGAAACTCTGGTAATGACGCGCCCGGAATCAATTTCACAATCATCCGCGTTAATCACAATGTCTTGCGCCACATCCACCAAACGACGAGTCAGGTACCCGGCGTCAGCCGTACGAAGGGCGGTGTCGGTCATCCCTTTTCTGGACCCGTGGGTGGAAATAAAATATTCCAAAATATTCAAACCTTCTTTAAACGAATCACGAGCTGGGAGTTCAATAACTTCTCCGGCCGGATTGGTCACGAGTCCCTTCATGCCGGCCATTTGGGCGACCTGGGAGACTGAACCTCTGGCTCCGGAGTTGACCATCTGATACACCGTGCCGTATTCGTCCAAAGTCGTGGTGATGGCCTCGGTCACCTTATCGCGAACCTCGGCCCAAATTTCAATGACCCGGTTATAACGCTCCTGCGCGGTGAGCAACCCTTGCTGATACTGTTCCAGGGTTTTTAAAACTTCCTCATCAGCTTTTACCAACAGCTCTTTTTTGATCTCTGGGACTTTCAAATCATCCATACCCCAAGAAATTCCTGATTTGGTCACATAATGAAACCCGACACCCTTGATATCATCCAGAAGTTGCGCCGTGCGCTCAATTCCATAATCGCGGTAGCAAACCTGCACCACTTGCTGTAAGCGTTTCTTATCCATGACATCATTGTTAAACCGCATGCCTTCAGGCAAAACCTGATTGAAAATAATCCGGCCCACACAAGTCTCTAGACGCTGCTTATTGCCCCAGCTTTCATCTAACCGCACGGAAATTTTCGCTTTCAAACTAATAATCTCGGAAAGATAAGCCAAAAGGGCTTCATCGGCTGATCCAAAAAACTTGCCTTCCCCTTTTTCTTTCGGATGAATCCGGGTCAACCAATAACAACCCAAGACCATGTCCTGGTTCGGGCCCATGATCGGCTCACCGGAAGCCGGCTTGAGCAAATTTTTGGCAGACAGCATGATGTTGCGAGCTTCTTCTTGGGCCGGAGCGGTTAAAGAAACGTGTACCGCCATCTGGTCCCCGTCAAAGTCCGCGTTAAAAGCCGGACAGACCAAAGGATGAATCTGAATAGCTTTGCCTTCAATCAAAACCGGCAAGAAAGCCTGGAAACCCAAACGGTGCAAGGTTGGCGCGCGGTTTAAAAGCACATAATGTCCTTTGGTCACTTCTTCCAAAATATCGTAGACCACGGTCGCGCCCTGTTCAATGAGCCGATTCGCCGACCTCACATTGTGCGCGTATTCGCGCTGAATAAGCTTGGAAGTCACAAATGGCTTAAATAATTCTAAAGCCATTTTTTTAGGAAGACCGCATTGGTGCAGTTTCAAACTCGGTCCCCCGACAATAACGGAACGACCGGAATAGTCCACTCGTTTACCTAAAAGATTTTGTCGGAAACGGCCTTGTTTACCTTTGAGCATGTCCGCCAAAGATCGGAGCTTGCGTTTTTGTCCGGTCGAGGCAGTCACTTCCTTGCCGTGCCTGATGGAATTATCAATCAGGGCGTCCACGGCTTCCTGCAGCATGCGCTTTTCATTACGGGTGATTACTTCCGGCGCGCCGATTTCCAAAAGTTTTTTTAGTCGATTGTTGCGATTAATGACCCGGCGATACAAATCATTTAAATCAGACGCAGCAAACCGGCCGCCGTCTAACTGCACCATTGGGCGCAAATCCGGCGGAATCACCGGTAGGTTGTTGATGATCATCCACTCCGGACGAATAGCAGCCTTGATCATGGATTTGACGAGTTTCAACCGTTTGATCAATTTACGCTTATATACGCCTTCGGCGATTACGATTTCTTCATGAAGTTGCGTAAATAATTTTTCCAAATCAATTTCTTCGACGAGTTGGGTAATCGCCGCGGCTCCAATCCCGGCCGCGAATACTGGCCCATATTTTAAAGACAGGTCACGATATTCAAGTTCGGAAATAATCTGGTATTTTTTAATGGACTTAAGTTCAGAGCGCGCCAGATCGCGGATGCTTTCCAAATGTTCAACTTCCTTGCCCCACATGTCGCGCACGCGCACGGTTTCCGGATCAGAGGAATTGTTTTGTTTAACCAAATTCTCATATCGGCTGTCAATTTCCCGGCGCTTAGCTTTGAATTCCCGTTCAATCTGCTCGGTCGTTTGGGCCCGGGCATCTTCATCCACACTGGTAATAATGTAAGAAGCAAAGTAAACAACTTTTTCCAGTTCCTGTACTGACAGATCTAGGATTAATCCTAAACGGGAAGGCACGCCTCGTAAAAACCAGATGTGGGCCACCGGGGCGGCCAGCTTAATATGGCCCATGCGTTCGCGCCTGACCGAGGCGCGGGTCACTTCCACCCCGCACTTGTCGCAAACAATACCTTTGTAGCGGATACGTTTATATTTACCACAATAACATTCCCAGTCTTTGATCGGGCCGAAAATCTTTTCATCAAATAGCCCATCTTTTTCCGGCCGCTGGGTCCGGTAGTTGATCGTTTCCGGCTTGGTCACCTCACCATAAGACCAATTCAAAATATCCGCGGGAGAAGCGAGTCTCAAACGAACAGCTTTAAATTCTTCGGTCTGTTGGAGCATAAAAGTTAAAAATTATTTCTTGGCTTTTCGCTTTTTATCTGATTTGTCTTCGGCAAATTCCAGAACTTTTTCATCCAAGCGATCCGTGGTCGCCATTTCCTTAAGCTCCCCGGCGGTGTCAGTCTCGGCAGACAATTTTTCACCAATCAGTTCTACATTTAAACAAAGCGATTGCAGTTCTTTGACCAAAACTCGGAACGATTCCGGGACATTCGGTTTTTTAATCGGCTCGTCTTTAACAATTGATTCATAGGTTTTGGCCCGTCCGACGACGTCGTCGGATTTGATGGTCAGCATTTCCTGCAACGTGTGCGCGGCACCATAACCTTCCAAGGCCCAAACTTCCATTTCGCCAAACCGCTGGCCGCCAAACTGGGCTTTCCCGCCCAAAGGCTGCTGGGTGATCAAAGAATAAGGACCAGTGGAACGAGCGTGCATTTTATCATCAACCAAGTGATGCAGTTTTAACATATAAATAATGCCCACCGTGATTTTCGAGCTAAAGGCCGCGCCGGTCTTGCCATCATACATCGTGACCTTACCGTCTTCGGGAAACCCCGCTTTCTTAAGTTCCTGTTTAATCACTTCTTCCGGCACCCCGTCGAGTGCTGGCGAAGCGACTTTGTAACCAAGTTTTTTGGCAGCCAAACCCAAATGCGTTTCCAAAATCTGACCAATGTTCATGCGACTAGCTACTCCCAAAGGATTTAAAATCAGATCCACCGGGGTCCCATCTTGCATAAACGGCATGTTCTCCACTGGGATAACTTGGGAGATCACGCCCTTGTTGCCGTGTCGGCCAGCCATTTTGTCGCCAACTTGAATTTTACGAAGCACGGCCACGGAAACCTGAATGGACTTAATCACGCCCGAAGGCAGTTTGTCTCCCGCTTCACGGGAAAATTCGCGAATGTTCACGACTTTACCATACTCGCCATGCGGCAGAGTCAGCGAAGTGTCTTTCACGTCCCGGGACTTTTCTCCGAAAATCACGCGCAATAATTTTTCTTCGGCCGTCAGATCAGTTTCACCTTTCGGTGTAATTTTGCCAACCAAAATATCTCCGGCCTTAATCTGCGCCCCGATCCGGATCACACCGTTCTCGTCCAAGTCCTTCAATTTTTCTTCACCAACATTCGGAATATCACGGGTGATAATTTCCGGGCCCAGTTTCGTATCGCGCAGATCGACTTTAAAATCTTCAATATGAATCGACGAGTAACGATCTTCTTCCACCACCCGAGATGAAATTAAAATGGCATCTTCGTAGTTGCCGCCCTCCCAAGACATAAATGCCACCAACATGTTTTGGCCCAAAGCCAATTCGCCTTGTTCAATAGCCGCGCCATCGGCGATGGGTTGGCCGGCTTTAATTGCTTGTCCTTTCACAACTGTGGGATGCTGGTTAATGGAAGTCGAGGTATTGGAACGGATAAATTTTTGCAATAAATATTCTTTTTTCTTGCCACCCTTGGACTCGCCAAGCACAATTTTATCGCCAGTCACGCTTAAAACCACACTGTCACTTTCCGCAATCACAACCTGGCCGGAATCATAAGCCGCCTTGGCTTCCACCCCGGTGCCGACGACCGGCGAATCGGGTTTAATGCAAGACACGGCCTGACGTTGCATGTTGGAACCCATCAACGCGCGGTTCGCGTCGTCGTGCTCCAAGAAAGGAATCAGGGAAGTGGTGACGGAAATAATTTGTTTGGGTGAAACTTCCACATAATCAATTTCCGAAGTTTCCGTGATGGAAGGCTCGCCATGGACGCGCACGGAAGCCCGCGGTTCGGTAAAAAATTCTTTGTCATCCACGTCAATCGTGGCCTGGGCAATCACGGCAAACTGCTCTTCATAAGCGTCTAGGTAAACAATTTCGTTAGTCACCTGGGAGCGGGCATGAGGAACCTTTTTCACCTTGCGATAAGGAGTTTCAATAAATCCAAAATCATTGATCCGAGCATAGCTGGCCAAGTGCGCCACCAGACCGATGTTGGGGCCTTCTGGCGTGGTAATCGGGCAAAGCCGGCCATAGTGGGAACGATGTACGTCACGAACTTCAAACCCGGCGCGTTCGCGTGACAGTCCGCCCGGACCCATAGCCGAAAGCCTTCGCTTGTGTTCCAGTTCCGCCAACGGATTAGTCTGATCCATAAACTGGGACAGCTGGGAAGAAGAGAAAAATTCCTGAATCACGGCTACGATCGGGCGCACATGAATCAGTTGCGCTGGTGTCACTGTCTCCATGTCAGCCAAACTCATCCGGTCCTTGGCAATCCGGCTCATCCGGGCCAGCCCAATGCGAAATTTGCTTTGAATCAGCTCCCCCACAGCCCTGACACGTCGGTTAGACAGATGATCAATATCATCCCAAGTCCCTTGGGAATTATTAAGCTGAATGACTTCGCGGATAATGTCGGTTAAATCCTGTTTGGTTAAAATCCGATCCGCGCGGTCGTTGATTTTTAGTCTTTGATTAAGTTTATAGCGGCCGACTTCGGAAAGATCATAGCGGTCCGCGTGAAAAAACATAGCTTCAATTAAAGATCTGGCATTGTCCACGGTGGCTAAATCTCCCGGCCGGATTCGTTTATAAACTTCCTTAAAACCTTCGTCTGCGGTTTTGGACGGGTCCTTTTCCAAAGTATTTTGGATGTAGCGCATATCCGGATTGGTGTCCACATCCACAAAGGCCGCCAAAATTTCCTCGTCTGATCCAAATTTAAAGACACGCATAAGGGCCGTGATAGGAATCCGGCGCTTGCGGTCAATCTTCACACTGATAATGCCGTTTAAATCGGTTTCCACTTCCAGCCACGCGCCGCGGTTAGGAATAATTTTCGCGCCATACCAATTCCGGCCACGCACTGTTTCACCGGAAAAAAACACACCTGGGGATTTGACCAGTTGCGAGACGACAACGCGCTCGACGCCATTAATCACAAACGTGCCGCGCGGCGTCATCAGTGGAAAATCACCCAAGTAGACATCCTGAGTTTTAGTTTTGCCACTGACCTTGTTAATCAGTTTGACGGAAACATAAAGGGGCGCTTCAAAAGTCGTGTTGCGCTCCTTGGCGGTTTTTTCATCATACTTCGGCTTATCCAAAAAGTATTCCCCAAACTGCAGTTCCAAATTCTTGCCAGTAAAATCTTTAATGGAATTAATCTCGGCAAACAGCTCTTTTAAGCCTCTTTCCAAAAACCATTTATAACTCCGAAGCTGGGCTTCGATCAAGTGAGGCATCTCCATAACGTCATGGAAGGCGGTAAAAAAATTCCGATGGCCTTTTTGACCCATGGGGCTTGCTAAATTTAGGCTTAAATTAGCCATTTTCTTTTTTGGAGACATAAAATAATCCCTCTTTTTCGCATACGCAAAAAAGAGCCGCTAGTGGCTATACTCTTATTAAATTAGATATCACACTTACATCTTAAGCTATATGGAAAAATTGTCAAGCCTGCCGGCAGGCACATACCTATATAATTGGTTTAGGACGAGTCCCCAACCCGAACATCACCAACACCAAGCCGAGGCCGGCCATAATGAATCCCAAGGAAATTTGATCTGCCAAAACCCCAACTAGGATCGTAGGCGTAGTTGCGGATAACTGCAGCAAGACATGCAGGGATCCATAAACCCTGCCGCGGATGTGTGAAAGCGCGTGGGTCTGTAAAAGTGAATGGGCAGGGGCGAAAATATGCGCATTGAAAAAACCAATGACAAAACCGATGACCGAATAATAAATATATTTATGCACAAAAAGTTCGATAAACGATAACGCAAACAACATGAGACCCATGCCTAAAAATCCCATAAGAATTAAGCTGGGTTTCGAAAGAAAACGTGATTCCCAACCTAAACTTAAAGCGCCGACAAGAATTCCGAGACCCAGCGGCACCACGACAAAAATCGAACCGGTATTTAAATTAATGCCGATGGCTTTCTCCATAAACGCCGGCGCGATAGTAATCAGCATACCGTTCACGATCTGAATGGAAACCAAACTCACGAGCGGAAAATGCAAGGGCTTGTTCGCCCAAAAATGAACAATCCCTTCCCGAAACTCCCACCAAACATGCGGGTGCTTTTGGACAACCTCGGGTTTTAAGGAAGGTAAAGACAAAGTTGCCAAACCCGCGATAGTCAGCAAAACCACACCCACGATAAACGGTGCGGCTTGACCGAAAGCCTGCGACATGGGCCCGGCAGCTGCAAATCCGATGATCAGAGAAGCCGAATTAGTAAACGCAAAATAGCTATTGGCTATCAAAATCTGATCATGAGGGACCAAATTCGGAATGGACGGGGCTTCCGCCGGCAAATAAAATTGATTCAAAGAAGCATATAAAAATGTAATCAAAAACAAACCCCAAAAATCCGAGCCAACCACAAAATACAGGGCAATTGCGCCGGCTTGCAGGAAATTAATAATGGTCAAAAGCCACTTGCGGTCAAATCGGTCGGCATAAACTCCGGCCAAACTTCCAAACAACACCGTGGCCAAACCAAAAGCCATGATAATCAAGGCCACGGACAGGGACGAACTGGTCAACTGAAACACTTTGATTAAAATCGCGAAGCTTAAAATGTAATTGGTCAGTTGCGAGGTCGCCTGTGAAATCCAAAGCTTGGTAAAATCCCAATTTTTTAAAACCGCGACGTAGGATTGAAAACTCATGAGCGTTTTTTAGGCCTGGTGATGTTGGGCGCTCGACTATACGTGGACTCTATCAAATCTTGCGAAAGTTTCAAACCAAATGCCAGGGCATTGGCCGTAGCCACCACGGTGCGGGTTTTGGAAAAATGACCAGGATCGGCCTGGACTTCAATTTTAGTTAAATCAGAAAGTTTGATTTTTTGTTTTCGACAAAACTTTTTGATTTCTAAAAGCAGGTTTTCTGATAAATTTTGATTTTGAAAATGGTGTTCCCTAATCCTGTTTTTTGAAACTAAAGCCAACCGCGCCAACTCGGGATTAATAATATCAATCAACAACATAATAATTACAACACCTCTTCTTTCCTCGGATGTTTTTGTTTATCATTCAGTTTGATCAGTTTTACGACTTTATCAATTAGCTTTTTCGGATCCGCATCAAACACCACGCGTCGGCGTCCCCGCTTGGCCAATTTTAAAATTCGATCAATTTCCGGTTCCACCCCCCCGGTACCTGTCAGCACGCCAACCACCCGCTTATCCTCAAACGCGGACGTAAACTCGTTTAGGGTCCCGATCCGGCCGCAAACCACAATAATGGCATCAGCCGATCTGGTCATCAGCATATTCCGGCCGGAATAATCAAAACCCGTATAAATAATCAGATCCATGTAACGGGTCGGCAACCGGTAACTGTGCACATGTGATTGTTTGGAAACCGCCGGCGATAATCCGATAGAAATGCCACCCACGGACTTGGCGCCTCTCGTTGCCCATTCCGGCACGCCGATGGTCGCGCCAGTGATCAAGACACAGCTATGTAAAGCAATTTGCCGGCCGACTTCGTAGGCTTTTTTAAACGCGCCCTTGGTGCAGTTGTTGATGGCCGAACCGGACACCGCGATTTTGTATTGGATCATTTTTTAATTAGATTGCGAACCAGTCTTACTTGCTTATAAACATTATACCAAATTGGCGAGAAAATCAGATCAAACGCGCCTGGAAACATAACTTCCAGTCCGCCGAAGCCTTTTTTAAATCTCGTAATCCCGGCCCAGGCTTGGGTTTGATCGCTACTTCCTGCAATCCCTCCAAAATCGTAAAACTTCAAGCCGGAATTTTTTGCCAACCGAATCGCTTCCCAGTGCAGTAAATAAGACGCCTGCGCTTCTTTCATTTTGCTGCTGGAACCGCCATGCAAAAAAGTTGCCGTCTCGCCAAAGCGGCTGACAAATATCGCAGCCAAGGGTTCGCCTTTATATTCGGCGATTAAAATTTTCAGAAATTTGGGAGACAAATGCTCCCACATTTGTAAATAATAATTTTGCGCGTGCAATTTATATCCATTTCGGCCGGCTGTTTCTAAAAATAATTTCCAGGCCATGATCAGATCCGCCTTGGTCCCTTCCCTGACGACCACACCTTTGCGTTGGGCCAGATTGATATTATACCGGGTTTTGGGTTTCATGCCGATCAATAATTCTTCTTCAGTTTTTTCTAAATCCAAAACCCAATTATGCAACGGCTGCATGTCTTTCACGGCTTTCGGTAAACTGACGGCTTGTATCGGTTCAATTCGAGAAAAAATAATGCTATGATCAGACTCAAATTTTCTTAAATCTGCCAAAGCGGCTTCCACCTTGCCTACCGGCCCCCTCGGACAATAAAGATATTTTTTGCCAGCCGGCAAAGCAATTTCAAAAGCCAGACAAAGATAATCACTGCCTGAAAAACGGTAAATTTTTTGGCCCAGAGCTTGCTGAAATTCACCCCAAGCCCATGCTTGCAAAATCGACCCACCGAGGTCGATAACTTTTTTATCCCAAGCTTCTGGCGAGAGATTTGAAATCATTTTCGTTTCTTCGTCCTTGCATCCCGAATCACAATCGCGCCGTTGATTTTCCGAACCAGCATGCGCTGATGCTCGCGCAAGCTTAAAGCGCGAACAATGTCGGCCGGAATGATTACCGACAAAGAACCATTGCCAATCTTTTGGAGTTTTCTAATCGAATTTGTGGGTCTAGCCATATGATTTAATTATATAACTAATTATATAATTATCTATATAATTAATAAATACTGAGTAATCTCCTGCGGCACCACTTTTTTCTGGAAATTTGCCGCTGTCCGAGCATGATAAATCCGGTTAGATTTGTCCGTTCATGCGAGTCCGGCAAATTTCCGACTTTTTTCCGCCTCTTTTTTCTAGAAAAAAGAGGCTAAAGAAATCATTTACTTAAAGCTTTCAGGGCAATCTTAACTTTCTCCTGCAAATTCGCGACATTTTTCGGCACACTCTGAAGTGCCTCGCGAGCCTGCTGCTGGTTGTACCCAAGCGCTATGAGCGCATCCATGGCATCCGAGTGCTCGCGCGCGACAGGCGTGCTGTCTGTTTCGTCTTTGAGCTTTTCTTTGAGTTCCACGATCACCCGTTCCGCGGTTTTGCGGCCAATGCCAGAGACTTTCGTAAATACGCCCGCATCTCCGGAGACAATCGCGGATTTGATCATCTCCAAGCCGGACAGCGACATGATCCCCAGCGCGGATTTGGGCCCCACACCTGATACGGTCAAAAGTAGTTCAAAAAATTCCAGATCTGGCAAGGTTTGAAAGCCGTACAAAGTCAGCTGGTCTTCCCGCACATACGTATGCGTGACTAAACTTACGTCTTGATTGGGCTTTAAGGTCAGAAAAAAAACTTGCGGCAAAAAAACTTTGTAACCAATGCCATTGGTTTCCACAATGATATAATTGCTACTTTTATGACTAATTTTGCCCTTGATTGATCCGATCATATGGTCATTATACGCAAATTTCGGGCATAAAAAAAGAGCCGGAGCTGAAGCTTCGGCTGTTACTGGGCTTTTTCAGACGGCTTGCTGAACTTTAGGGAAAAGCCCATCAGATCCGCGCCGCTTGATATGTCCTTGATAATGCTGAAATACAAAGCTGACGGCACCCTGGCGCTTGATGCCGGAAACGGAAGGATGAAACTCTTCAGTCTGATTGCTGCTCCCCAGGTAATGCCGATCTCGCCGGCCTTCCCGCTTCCGCCCATGAACATAATTCCGGGTAAGCGACCTTCAACCCGGCCATGAGTCAAAGGAATATCTATACCGGGAGCAAGACCGAGTAGTCCCACCACCCTGCCTGGATCAGTCGTTGGTGCGTAGATGAAGTCGAGCATCAAATACTTGAGTATAATCGACTGCGTCACCAACACTTCTTTGCGCTGGATCTGCACCATCGTCTGAAGCATATCCTGCCCTTGACGCAAACGATTGGCAAGGCTGGGGTCTTTCCAAATCCGAAGCCATTGGCAGGGTTGAACCAGATCAGCGTTATTATCAACGCTTCCGGTCAACTCCTCGCATGCACGCCCTAGAAATGCTGGAGGCGTTGGCTCCTGTTCAAACAGCTCACCGTTAAGGCTCTGAAATAGTGACCACCAAGGATAACTTTCGATCGTGGCAATCCGTCTCCATTGCCAGAATCTCCAAGAGTATCCAATGGGATAACGATTCAGATTCGTCGGAGCTTGTTTCATCCAAGATGCATAAAGCTCGGACCAATCATTTCCCATCAGCAAGTTCTCAAGCGTAATCACAAACAATGCCGGGGCTTCGGCGACATCTTGGCTGACAGACGACGGAGTTTCGGGTGTAGTCACCTCTTGGGCTTGGACTGTTGCGCCCAAGCAGATCCAGGCGACAACCATATAAACAACCTTATTGCGCACACAGTCCTCCCTTCGCATTTTCCCCATTCTAGACCCTAGCCAAAAGTTTGCCAAGTCTGCTAAAATGAAATTTAGACAACATGAAATTTAAACTTCAGTCCGAATTCAAACCGGCCGGCGACCAGCCGCAGGCCATTGAAAAGCTGATCCAGGGTTTGGGCAAAAAATTCCGGTATCAAACCTTGTTGGGTGTCACAGGTAGTGGCAAAACTTTTACCATGGCTAATGTCGTGGAAAAAATCCAGCGGCCAACGCTCGTCATTTCGCATAATAAGACTTTGGCTGCGCAACTAGCAAGCGAATTCCAAAATTTTTTTCCGGACAATGCCGTGCATTATTTTGTGTCTTACTATGACTACTATCAGCCAGAAGCGTATATTCCTAGATCAGATACCTATATCGAAAAAGAAACCGAGATCAACGAAGAAATTGATAAATTGCGAAACGCGGCCACGCAAAGTTTATTGTCCCGCAAAGACGTTTTGATCGTCGCGTCTGTGTCCTGTATTTACGGGCTGGGTAATCCGGGCGACTATTTGGATTTGTCCATCCCGATTAAAGTTGGCGCGAGTATCAAACGCGATAAATTTTTGCGTCGCTTAACTGACCTGCAATTTACTCGCAATGATCTCAACCTGACCCGCGGCACATTTCGCGTGCGTGGGGATGTGGTGGAGTTGATCCCTGCTTCCGCTGACAAAATCCTACGTTTAAATTTTTATGGGGATGAGATCGAGAAAATTTCCGAGCATGACCCCTTAACTGGACAAGATTTCGGCAACCGCAAGGACCTAACCATCTTTCCGGCCAAGCATTTCGTAACCACCAAAGAAAAATTATTGGCTGCCGTCGAAAATATCCGCGCGGAACTGCGGGACCAAATCAAACTTTTTAAAAAACAGGATAAACCCATTGAAGCCCAGCGCATTGAACAGCGCACCAACTTTGACATTGAGATGATGCTGGAGACCGGGTTTGTATCAGGCATTGAAAACTACTCCCGCCACTTGGATTTTCGCAAACCCGGTGAGCCACCTTCCACGCTACTGGATTATTTTCCGGATAATTTTTTACTTTTCATCGACGAATCCCACATGACTCTGCCGCAAATTGGTGGGATGTATCTGGGGGATCAGTCGCGAAAGAAAACTTTGGTGGATTATGGCTTTCGACTCCCTTCCGCTATGGATAACCGACCCCTGAAGTTTGAAGAATTTGAAAAAATCATTGATCAAACAATCTTTGTCTCGGCCACCCCGACCAAAGAGCGGGAAATTAAAGTTTCCAAACAAGTGGCGGAACAGCTGATCCGCCCAACCGGCTTACTTGATCCAGAAATTGAAATCCGGCCAACCAAAAATCAGGTGGATGATCTCATGGAAGAAATTCAGAAACGAGTTAAAAAGAAGCAGCGCGTGCTGGTGACCACGCTTACCAAAAATATGGCCGAGGAATTATCGAATTACTTAGTGGAATATGGCATCCGTGGGCATTACCTGCATTCTGACATTCAAACTTTGGAGCGGCTGGAAATTCTACGCGATTTGCGGCTGGGAGTTTATGATGTCGTAATTGGCATCAACCTCCTACGGGAAGGGTTGGACTTGCCAGAAGTGTCCCTGGTCGCCATCCTGGACGCCGACAAAGAAGGGTTCCTGCGCTCCGATACGTCCCTCATCCAAACCATGGGCCGGGCCGCGCGCCACATTGACGGCCATGTCATTATGTATGCTGATCGCGTCACTGGATCTATGCAGCGAGCCATGGATGAGGTCTTACGGCGCCGAAAAAATCAGCAAGACTATAATAAAAAGCATGATATTATTCCGCAAGGCATTCAAAAATCCATCAAAGAAACTCGCTTGGCCGGTATGAAAGCCGTGGAAGAAAAAACCGACACTTCCAAAGAAATGGACTTAACGAAAATGACCAAACAGGATATCGCGTATGCGATTGAGGAGCTACGAGATCAGATGGATTTGGCTTCCCGCAACCTGGATTTCGAAAAAGCCGCCGCCTTGCGCGATCAAATCACGGCGATCCGCAATAAGACTCGAATGAAAAAACATAAGTTTAAATAACTAAAACCCTAATTTTTCGTTCACGAATATTACACGCACCTGGCGGCCCATTCGCTGGTTCTCCCTGTGAAAAATCAAAACCTTGGACATCATGGTGTGGGCCTGATATACGGCGAACAATCGCTTATCTTCCAGAGGCACCACATATTCTTCTAATCTTTTTATGGCATCAGGTAGGGTTGGCATAATTTTCTGGGCCCCGACCACAAAGATTAAGTTCGGCGCAGTATTCACAATATAAGGTAATTGACTGCCGGTGTTGGATGCAATCACCATTTCTCCAGTTTCAGAAACCGCATGCACAGAACCCAAATAATAATCTGATAAGACGGCTTGGCGGCGCATTTCCATCTGTCTGGCCGGATCTTTTTCAGCTAAAATTCCGGCGTGCAAATTATTCCATCCGTGCAAGCCGGATTGAAGATACTCCACAAAGCCAATTTGTTCGAGCGTTCGTGACGAACCATTCATCACGGACGAGCCTGCTGGAATTAATTCTTTGATTTTTGCCAAAGCTTCTTTTTTGGTCGCGACTAATTCAGCTTCCACACCATGTTCTTTCAACGCTTGGATGGTTTTTTGAATACTATCTTGCGAGGCTAAGGTATCGTAGTTCATATATTTCTTAATTCTTATTTGCAGTCTAACATTTAAAGGACTTGATTACCACCCTGATTTCTGCTATTATCTCAAAGCTATGCCGAATACTAAATCAGCAATCAAGGCCGCCAGGCAAAATATCAAACGCCGGGTGGTAAACCTCAAGGCCCTGGACCAGATTAAGAAAACCGCGAAGGCGGTTCGGAAATTCACCGCCGCCGCGAATAAATCCGAAGCCCAGAAGGCCTTATCTTTGGCGTTTGCCGCGCTGGATAAAGCCGCCAAGAAAAACATTATTCACAAGAATAACGCCAATCGCCACAAATCCCGACTAGCCGACATGGTCGCGAAAGTAAAATAATCGGAAACTAAAAACCGCCTTCGGGCGGTTTTTTAAATCATTGCTTTCTTAATCTCCTCTTCGGTCTGATCCGCGCCTTCAAATCCTGTAATCTCAATGATCTTTTGCTTTTGGCGGGCCACTTCGGCATAAAACTTTCGAAGTGCTTCCGGGTCGTACTTCTCATCTGGCGCGGATGCTTCGACGGCGATGATTTTATCATCCTGCTCTCCTCGGTCCAGCATCCGCATAATCCCAATTGCCCTCGCTTTGACCATACTGCCGGAAGCAATTGGCTTGTCCCCAAGTAAAATTACATCGAGCGTGTCCCCATCTCCACCTAGGGTGTTTGGAATAAACCCGTAATTAAATAAAAACTTCAGACCATCCTTAAACACAAAATCCAAAACCATAGCTTTTTTGACTTCGTCATACTCATATTTGTTTTCCGAGCCTTTCGGAATTTCCACCATGACATCAAAGGTCATATTTCTGTCATCTCCGCCCAATTAAGGCCGGCTTTGGCTGCCACCACAATTGGCACTTTTAATTTATAGACTGATTCCATGATATATCGAAGCTTCGGCGCAATTTTTTTCGCTTCATCTTGATCTACTTCAAAGACTAATTCATCGTGGACAGATAAAATCATGTTAGCTTCTGGGTACTTCCTCTCAATTTCAATCATGGCCATCTTCATAATATCCGCGGCTAAGGATTGCAGCGGCATATTCACGGCCGCGCGCTCGGCGCCACCACGAACCGCAAAATTTGAAGAGTTAATTTCCGGAAAATATCGGATCCGACCCAAAGGATTTCTGATAAACCCATCTTTATGCGCCGAATCTTTCATTTTATCGATAAATTCTTTCAATCTTGGAAAGGCTTCATAGTATTTCTGGATATATTCCTGCGCTTCACCGCGTTCCATCTCGGATCGTTCGGATAATCCAAACGCCGAAACACCATAGAGAATGCTAAAATTTATGGTTTTAGCATCGCGCCTTTGGTTCGGCGTGATTTTATCTTCTTTCACGCCGAAAATTTTCGCCGCAGTGGCGGAATGAAAATCTTCGCCGGATTTAAATATGCGCATCATCTCTTTATCTTGGGACATGGAGGCCGCAATGCGAAGTTCAATCTGTGAATAATCCAGTGAGAGCAAAGCCTTGCCTTGTTCTGCCACAAACGCCTTCCGAACTTCGTTTCCCAGATCCGAACGGATGGGAATATTCTGCAAATTAGGATTCAGCGACGACAATCGGCCGGTCGCGGCTATAGTTTGGTTATAAGTTGTATGAATCCGGCCGTCATCAGGAAAAACTAATTCTGGCAAAGCATCTACATAAGTGGATTTAAGCTTGGTTAATTCCCGGTATTCGAAAATTGAATCAATGATTGGGTGTAGGCCGCGTAATTTTTCCAATTGTTCCGCTGCCGTGGATAATTCTTTAGTTTTGCCAGTTTTTTTTAGATTATCCGTCGGGATTTTTAACTTTTCAAACAAAATTTCCCGCAGTTGAATCGGTGAGGCGATATTAAATTTACTCTTGGCTTGCTTGTGAATCTCTTTCGTCAATTTTGTGATACGAGTTTCAAGCTTCAAGCTTAAAGCTTTTAGCCAGGCTTTATCGAGCTTAATCCCGCGCGCTTCCATTTTGATCAGCACGGCAAGCAGCGGCATTTCAATATCTTCAAAAATCTGGGTGAGTTTCTTTTCTTTCAATTCCGAGCCAATGCTGTGATAGAGGCGAAACACCGAAGCCGCGTCTTTGCCGTCCAGCAAATAATGGCGGCGACCCGGGTCAGCCAGAAACATGGCAATCTGCGTATCAAATGACAGTGGCGTTAACTCAATTCCTGCTTTTCGCAAATCGGAATAATTAACTTTCAAATCGTGGCCAATTTTTTGGATATCTTCATCTTCTAACACTCCTTTGATGCGAGTAGGTGTTGTAAATTTATAACTGTGTTCCCCGCTTGTCGCCACCGACACCCCTGACGCATCCGTAAAAATCGCTAAAGCTTTTTTATCTGACAGTGATTTAATCAATTTGGGCAGATGATCTTCATCCACAATTTCCACAGGTGATATCTTTTCGGCCTTCTTTTCAGCCTTGGCTTCCGCTTCTTGGCTCAATTTTGGCAATCTAGCAATGAGGGCGCGAATGCCAAGGGCATGCAGCAGTTCCGTAACCTTGTTTTTTTCATAATCACCAATTTCAGTATCTTTAAAATCAAAGTCTAAATGATCCTTCTGATCAATCGTAGCCAGTTTCTGGGACAGATAAGCTTTGGCTTTGCCGGCAACTAATTTTTTGAGCGTGCCGTCTTTAATTTTTTTTGATCCTTTATCTGCAGCCTCATATACCCCATCCAAACTGCCAAAGGTCTTCATCAACTCCAGTGCGCCCTTCTCCCCAATCCCTGGCACGCCAGGAATATTATCCGAGGTATCCCCCCGAATCGCTTTATAATCCACCCACTGACTCGGATGCAAACCGTAGATTTCTACCATTTTGTCCGCATCAAAAATTTGAATATCGGAAAAGCCGATTTTAAATCGATAAACTTGCGTATGGTTATCAATCAACTGCAATAAATCCAAATCCCCGGTCACGATGATGTTCAAAACATCTTTCGGAGTTTTATGGCAAATAATTCCCAGTAAATCATCAGCTTCAAAACCGGCTTTTTCATAAATTGGCATATTCAAAGCTTTGAGAATTTCTTTCAGTTTCGGTAGCTGAACCATCATGGCCTCATCTGGCGCTTTTCTGGTGGCTTTATAATCGGCGGACAATTTATCACGAAAAGTCGGACCCTTTACATCAAACGTCACCAGCGCGTGCGTGGGCTTAATATCTGCTAAGGCTTTCAGAAACATGGATAAAAATCCAAAAATCGCGCCGGTTGGAAACCCACCCGGCCCGGTCATGTTGGGCAGGGCATGATAAGCGCGATGAAACAGCGCATGCCCATCAATTAAGAGTAATTTTTTCTTAAAATCCATTATCTTAATTTTACCTCTATTCTCTTATCCACATGATGTCCATTAATTTTATCAGCAGTATTTATCCAAACTTGTTTAGGTACTGCTTTATAGACTCTCCGAGGACTTTCTTGTATAAAATCAGTAACGGGTCTTGTTGGTTTATTTTTTCGTCCATATTGATACTTTAAGATGCGTTCAATTTCTTGTTTATCTATAATCATGGACGCTTCTGCTTGGATATAAACCCCACGACCGGTTCCTTCCTTCGCCGTAGAATCGTAGATTGCTAAAAAGACGTTTTTATTACTGGCAATATTTTTTGAATGCTGCGAGTACTGATCGGACACCCAGAAAAAATTATATTCCTCGTCGAACGAAGAGTAAACCGGTGTATTCCAAGGTTCACCATTTGGACTCACTGTCGCGATAGTGATATACAAAATCTTATTTATAATTTCTTTAGCCTGTACACTATAGTCTTCCATACCCAAATCATACCAAAAAATCGCCTCTTTATCGAGCCCTTAGACTTGACAATTATTACCGACGTTATAATATTAACTATAGTTAAGTTTATAACGTGCCACGAAAACCAAACGAACACTTATCTGTTTATCTTCTAAAGCTTGTGGGACTGGGAAGCTTGTTTTTGTTAGTTTCAATTTTATCTCCACAACTGCCCTATTTGGTAATCAAAGCCCTATTAAAGAAACGGTTCGGGGCTAAGTATAACAATAAACAAATTGGACATTCTATTCGATATCTTAAACGAAAAAAATTTATAGCTCTTGAAAATAAATCCGGTAAGATACAGATGGTCCTGACTAAGCTTGGGTTGAAACATTTACAAAATGCTGACCTTGATATGATCAAAATTGCTCCTCATGCCTGGGATGCCAAGTGGCGAATAGTTATGTTTGATATCCCTGAAGAACATAAACCAGCTCGGCATGTCTTTCGCAGGAAACTTAAAGAGTTGGGATTTGTTCATTTCCAAAGAAGCGTCTTTTTACTCCCATTCAAGTGTGAAAAAGAAATATACGAACTGGCTGAGCATCTTTCAATCAGTTCTTATGTCCACATATTATCCGCAGATCGCTTTCCAAACGATAAATCGCTTCTGAAAAGATGCCAAATCACCCACTGATAATAATGTTAACGATAGTGAAATTTATTATCATCTCAAAAATCATATAATAAAACCGCCTTTTGGGCGATTCAGTTAATACGTATCTAACTACGTAGTTAATTACAGACTTAACTCCGGAGCTACCTCCTGAGTTATTTTTTCGTATTCTCGTCCGATATAAATACCGAGTAATAACACCAAGATAAATACTATGACGGCGACAAGCTTACTATACCAAGTCACTTTGTTCCATTGGATTTTCATCTTAATTTGCCCGAAATCCCGGGCCCTTTCTTCGGTCATCCATTTTTTTCTGAACATCGGCTCTTCTTTGTTGGTCTTCTTCGCGTCGTTTTCGACTTTTCAGATCGCTAAGGCCCAGTTTTTTGCGCGCCAATTCTTCTTCCAATTTTTTTACTTCTTCTGGAGTACCTGTCAATTTTTTGGCAGACAAATCCGACTCTATTCTTCGGACTTCGGCCTCCAAATATTTTATCTCGTTATCGTTCACCATAAATTTATTCCTCGGTGACACGGAAGACTTCCTCCACGTCCGTAATTCCTTGCAAAGCTTTCAAAAGACCGTCTTGCGCCATGGTCAGCATGCCATCCACAATGGCCTGCTTTTTTATTTCCGTGGTGGTTGCCATTTTAATAATTAATTTTTCAATCGCATCATTGATCACAAACATTTCGTACACCCCGATCCGGCCCTTGTAGCCCAACCCTTGGCATTTATCGCATCCTGGCGAGTGATAAAAAATTAATTTTGAGGGGATTTCTGCTCGAGATGCTTTAGGAATAGTTTTTAAAATCATTTCCACCCGACTCTGCAAGTTAGCAGGCAGTTGGTAAACAACCTTGCAAGACTGACAAATTTTCCGCACCAATCTCTGAGCAATAATGGCGTTAATCGCCGGTCCCAATACAAAAGGTTTCACTCCCAAGTCCAAAAGTCTGGGAAGGGTCGCGGCGGCGTCATTCGTGTGCAAAGTTGATAACACAATATGCCCAGTCAGGGCCGCCTGACAGGCGGTTTCCGCGGTTTCCAGATCGCGCATTTCCCCAACCATGACAATGTCCGGATCTTGGCGCAGAATTGCCCGCAGACCGGCTGCAAATGTCATACCCACACGCGCATCGATCGGCGTTTGCGTAATCCCTGTTAATTTATACTCCACTGGATCTTCCAGAGTGATAATTTTTACCCCTGGCTCATTCAGTTTGTTCAAAATTGCATAAAGCGTTGTGGTTTTCCCGCTGCCTGTCGGGCCAGTCGTCAGAATCATGCCGTTTGGTTTCTGGATTTCCTGCAACATCTGTTCTTTCGCCAAGCCCGTAAGACCAAGTTCATCAAATTGGAGAGAGCCTTTGTCTTGTCGCAAAATTCGCATAACCACGGATTCGCCAAACGCGGACGGAATCACCGAGACGCGAATGTCGATGGGAGCCGAATCCAAGGTTAAGCTGAAACTTCCGTCTTGGGGAGTGTTCGTAACGTTCAACTTCACTTTAGATAGAATTTTGACGCGCGAAATAATTTGCTGATAAATATTTTGTGGTAAGGTCGCCGCGTCCTGCAAGACCCCGTCAATCCGAAACCGAATTTTCGAAGCACCTGCTTCCGGCTCGATGTGAACATCCGAAGCGGCTAGGTGCAAACCGAATCCTAGGATACTTTCAATCATCCCGGTGGCCGAAGTCCCGGAAAATTTCGCGGCTAATTCAGAAAGTGCCCCGATTTGATAATCCGAACTTTTCAAAATAATTGCTTCGGATTTATGTTTGCTCACAATCACCTTGGAGTATTCATCCAAGGCGTGCTGCAAGCTACTATTCGAGATCATCACCACATCAACCAAGTATCCTTGCGCTGACAACTCTTTCAGAAGTTTACTGGCCTCGTCCGTGCGCTGTGTGATCCCGACTTTCAGATGATTTTTTTCTTTCAAAAAAATTGCCGCCCCCAAAGTCTGAGCGCGATCAAACGACACCAAAGCTAAAGCTTGCGGATCAATGGGAAAACCATACAAATTCAGATACGCAATTTTTTGATCAGTTGCTTTGGTTTGGGTTTCTTCTTCTTCAAACTTGCGATTAAGCTCGGTGTAAACCTGCTTAACCTTGGCGGCTTTATCCAAAGGCTGCATAGACTTAAGCTTAAGTAATTTATGTTTATTATATCACAATTTGGCCCTTAAGACTTCGTTGCCAAGGATTTGAAGCACTTGTTTTTCAGTTTCCATCAGGGGTTTCAAGATGGTGAACTTAATTGTTTGGTGGTTGAAACTCTCCGGTTGAAATTGGCTAAACATGGAAGCGAGTGGCAGGGGCAAGTGACTTTGACAAAATACGGTCGTGGTTGCGTTGGCTTCTTCTTTGAGAAACACGAAAATTTTAGCAAAGCCCAAATTCGCAGCCATCTCTTTAATAATGCTGTTTGCATCCTCCTGTGTCGCTTGCGCTTTATCCAGATCAGATTGATTCACTGCGGAATAAACCAGTAAATTATTAAAGTCCTGTTTTAAGCGCGCCAAAACCCTGCCCCATAATTTTAAAAGTCCTAGACTTTTACTCTTATATAAGTGATTGATGATCTCCTGTTGTTTGGCTCCCAGACTTACCAGCTGGGAAGCTTTCAGAAAAGTTTGAGGGGTCGTGCGTACATGCTGGAAACTGTTGGTCTCCGCGATAATGCCGGCTAAAAGTTGCGTGGCCATGGATTCGTCAAGTAAAGTGCTTTCAAATTTATTAATTAAATCCAAAACAATTTCGCTGCAGGAAGTCGCGGTTAAGTCCACCAGATTAAATTGCGCGTAATTTTCATTACTGCCACGAAAGTCAATGTTCAAAATTGGGGTCTCGAAAAACAACGGCGCGTTTTGGTTATAAAATTCGCCCAGTTGTTCCAGCGCCGACACGCCGATTAAAATCACCAACTCAAAAGGGAAATTCGAACTGCCAAACGAGATGTCAGTCGGCCCAAACTCGCCCTTCACGGGTTTTAAGTATATGGACAGCTGGTCAGTCTGCTTTTTGTAACTAAGTTCCTCTAAACGCGTGCGTCCGGTTGCAACATTAATTACAAAGCTTTTGGTCAGATCAATCTGTTGGGAAACCCCGGAGGTCCCTTCCAAAAAACCAAATCGCGGATTGATTTGAGTGTAACTTAAGAGCTTAACCTCTTTTTCCAGCTTGCTTAAAAAAGCCTGCAGGGCAAGCCCGGAAGCAAGACCGTCTCCAGTATTCCCTGCTGTGATAATCAGAATACTTTGGACCTGGGAAACTTTATTAATGAGAGTTTGGGTGGAATCCATAAATTTGAGGTGATTTGGCAACCAAATCATAGTACTATAATAGGTTTTACTCCATTCGTCAACTAATGTTAATATAACCCTGATGCAATTCAAAAATCTCGCTTTGGTTCAGGTTAAAAAACTAGCCCAAAATTTGGCAAAGGAAGTCAAAAAAACAGGCATGGTCATTGGCCTGACTGGCAATTTAGGCAGCGGCAAAACGACTTTTGTCAAAGCTTTTGCCACCAAATTAGGCTTTAAAAAAATTCACAGCCCAACGTTTGTGATTTCGCATCAATACCGATTGGGTTCTAAATTTTTATACCATTTAGATTTCTATCGGCTTGCTCATCTCAAGCAACTAGCCCCCTTAGGTTTAGAAGAAATCATTGGTGGCAAAAACATTGTCCTGATTGAATGGGTGGACAAATTTCCGAAAATTTTCAAACAATGCGATCTTGTTATTCACTTTCAAGTTAAACCTTATGATCAACGCGATATTACAATCAAGTTTCAAAATTAGGACCATTGCGAGGAGGAACGTTCCGACGAAGCAATCTTTAAAAAAGATCGCCACGGCCTTCGGCCTCGCGATGGTTATTTATTTATTTATCGTGCCTAATCTTGCATCGGCCAAAACCTTGCTCTTTTTCGACAAAACTTGGGAAGTTTTACCGTTCCCGTCAGGCACGGTTAACCTCCTGCCCATCAGAAACGACCTGGACTTAACTATGCTTGCCAAGCAAGCTATTTTGGGGCGCGAGGAACTGGCTCAGACCTGGCTCTTAGACGAAATCTCGATCAAACAACTGGATGATATCAGTAGTCAGGTCAACCAAGTCGGCCAAGATGCCAAACTGGTTATGGACGGAAATCGCGCCGCGGAATTTAATCCGGGACAAAACGGCCAGGCTTTGGATTTATATACGCTTAAAATTCTGCTACGGTCAGACCAAGCGGAAATCAGTCTGCCAGTTTTAATCAGCGAACCGGCGGTTAAATTATCCGACACGAACCGTCTTGGGATTAACGAGCTGGTGGCTGTGGGTGAATCGGATTTTGCAGGTTCACCAAAAAACCGGATTCACAACCTGACGGTAGGAGCGAATAAATTCAATGGCCTCATCATAGAGCCGGGTGAAGTATTTTCGTTTAATAAGTATTTGGGTGACGTGGATGGCGAGCACGGCTTTTTACCGGAACTGGTGATTAAAGCTGGCGGCGTGACCCCAGAATTCGGCGGTGGGCTTTGCCAAGTTTCCTCCACGACCTTCCGGGCGGCCATGAACGCCGGTTTGCCGATTACGGCTAGACGAAACCACAGCTTTGCGGTACAATACTATGCTCCCCAGGGAACGGATGCCACGATCTATCCCGGAGCCGTAGATTTAAAATTTGTTAATAATTTGCCAAGCAAATTGTTGATTCAAACCAAAATTGTGGGAACCAAATTATATTTTAACTTGTACGCCACGAAAGATAATCGAACGGTAAGCTTTGAAGGCCCCACCCAATACGATCAGAAGCCTGATGGATCCATGAAAGCGATCTGGACCAGGCATGTGACCCTTAATGGCCAAACTACGGATCAAGAGTTTAAAAGCGCGTATTCCCCGCCAGCGCTGTATCATCGCGATTCATCAGAACAAAGCGCAACTCCCAATCCTGATGCGCAACCAGATCCACAACCGACCACTTAAACATTCTTTATGATCAAAATAAGTACGAACAAAACCATTCAGACTGATCTAATCATTCTGCCCTTGTTCGAAAAAGACCAATCACCAATCGCGCTACCACAGGCAGTGCTTTTGGATTTCAAAAATACTTTAGGGGCAACCCAAATGGTTTACTCCAATCAAGGCCAGAAGCGGATTTTGCTTGTAGGGCTCGGCCACAAGCAAAAGTTTGGACCCCAAGCCTGGCGGCAAGCCATACACAGCATCATGTCTTATATCAGAACCTTGGATGTGGCCCAAGCATCATTGGTTCTGCCCAAAGTTTCTAAACTTTCACCAGTGAAGTTCATGGAACTGACGGCTTTTGGCGTAATTTTCAGCCACTACCATTTTGACGAATATAAACAAGAAAAAACTCCAAGAAAACTTCAAAGCCTGGAACTAATTACCAAAATAAGCGGCAAAAAAATCAATCAGGCCATCGAACACGGCATCATTATCGGCCTGGCCGCCAATGAAGCCCGAAGTCTTGCCAACCATCCAGGCAACTTGGTCACCCCAAGCCATTTAGCCAAATACGCGCAGGAGTTAGCGCGAAAATATAAATTCGCCTGTAAAATTTTAGGCCCTGCCGAAATCAAGAAAGAAAAAATGGGCCTGCTTGCCGGTGTGGCTAAGGGTTCGGATGAACCAGCTAGATTTATAGTGCTCGAATACCTGCCTGCCGGCAGGCAGGCGGAAAATAAAAAACTTGAACCAATTGTCTTAATCGGCAAGGGGCTGACTTTTGATTCCGGCGGCATATCTATTAAGCCGGCGGATCGCATGGAAGAAATGAAATATGACATGTGTGGCGCCGCTGACGTCCTGGCAATTTTTGAAGCCGTCAGTCAACTGAAATTACCAATCCACCTTATTGGTTTAATTCCCTCGACCGAGAACTTAATTTCTGGCCAAGCCACCAAGCCGGGCGACATTTTAATTTCCAAATCAGGAGTCAGTGTGGAGATTGTTAACACCGATGCCGAAGGCCGCCTGGTGCTGGCGGATGCAATTGATTACGCCAGAGCGCACTTTCAACCAAAGCTCATTATTGATTACGCCACCTTAACCGGCGCCGTGCTTGTGGCCTTAGGAGATCAGCTAGCCGGATTTTTTGCCAATACCAAATCGTATGACGCCGGATTTAAAAAAGCGGCGGCGACAGCTGCGGAAAATTTTTGGCCTCTCCCCATGCCAGAAGAATATAAAGAACATATTAAAAGCCAAGTGGCTGATATCCGAAACGTGGGGGAAAAAGGATTGGCCGGAGCAACAGCCGGCGCCATGTTTTTAGAACATTTCATCGGCACAACCCCTTGGATCCACTTAGATATCGCCGGCACGGCCTGGACCATGCGGCCTAAACCATCGCTGGCGGTTGGGGCCACGGCCTGGGGGGTTTATCTAACCGTGGACTTTTTGCGCAACCTTTAGTCAACCCATCGCGAGCGACTGCTTTATATATTCAGCTTAACCCTTGGCAGTCGCGTGGCGATCTTAATTAAGATTGCTTCGTCGTCCCGATAAATCGGGACTCCTCGCAATGGGCCACACATGATATACTAAAACAAATGATTAACCAAGACTCGGTTGAAATAGACATCATCAACCCAAGCGCAGCTTCCGACGAAACCCTGTTTGAGGCGACTTTACGGCCGCAAAAATTAGCCGAGTATGTGGGTCAAGAAAAAATCAAGGCAAACCTTAAAATCTTGGTGGATGCGGCTCATGCCCGCAAAGAAACTCTCGAGCATATCCTACTTTATGGCCCACCGGGACTTGGGAAAACCACTTTGGCGCACATTATCGCCCGTGAGGTTGGCGCAAATATCAAAATCACATCCGGCCCGGCCATTGAAAAAGCTGGCGACGTGGCCGCACTCTTAACCAATCTTTCGGAAAACGATATTTTGTTCATTGACGAAATTCATCGCTTAAATAAAATCGTGGAAGAGGTTTTGTACCCGGCCATGGAGGATTATTGCCTGGATATTGTCTTGGGTAAAGGCGCTGGCGCCAAGGCCTTGCGTTTGGATTTGCCGAAATTTACCCTGATTGGCGCGACCACCAGAATTGGTCTCTTAACCGCTCCCCTGCGCGATCGGTTCGGCATGACTTACCGCTTAGATTACTACGAGGTGCCGGAAATTGAACAAATTATCAAACGCGCGGCCAAAATTTTAAACATCACAATTGATGAAGGTGGCCGAGCGGAGATTGCGAAACGCGCCAGACGCACGCCGCGTGTGGCCAACCGGCTGCTCAAACGTGTGCGCGATTTTGCGCAAGTCAAAGCCAAAGGGGAAATCAACCAGCGTATAGCCCAAGAAGCCCTGGCGCTTTTGGAGGTTGACGATTTAGGACTAGACAACAATGACCGAAGAATTTTAGAAGCGTTAATTGATAAATTCGCCGGCGGCCCAGTTGGGGTTTCATCTCTAGCCGCGGCAACCTCGGAAGATTCCGGCACCATTGAAGACATTTATGAACCCTACCTTCTGAGGCTGGGGTTGATTGCTCGCACACCCAAGGGACGTGTGGCCACTCCGGCCGCATATGAGCATTTAAAGAAACCCGTTAAGAAACCGGGCACTCAAACTCTGCTATAATTGTTAATTTTCAGTTTTTAGTTTCTAGTGAATTTTAATTATATAATTAGTTATTAAAAACTCACTAAAAACTAGAAATTCGTAACTAAAAAATCTATGAACGCATACCAACCAACTAGTCTTGGTACCACAATCCTTACTTTGGTGTTTTATATCACCATAATTGGATTTGCGATCTATTCCCTGATTGCGCTTTATGCGCTTTTACGTTTCGGCCGATCTAAAATTCTATCTATGACGATCACAATTTTATACTTAATTATAGCCGCGGGGCTGTATGCGGCGGCGATCACGAATCTTCATGCAATTAGGTTCTAATCCGCACAATTTATTCCCTGGCCAGCAGGAGAACGAAGAGGTTCTGCTTATCACCCGGCCGCATTGGATGGTATTTTTAGGCAAAATTATTTTTTGGATGATCTTTGTGGGAATCCTGTTTTTAGCTGACTGGGCGATCGCCAACTATGCGCCTATCCTGAATACCGAACCCCATGTGAACTGGATCAATCTGCTCAAAAACATCTATTTAATGTTTTTGATTTTGGGTTTACTGATTCTGTGGGTCATGTATTATTTGAATTTACAAATTATTACCAACGAGCGAGTAGTGGACGTCACTCAAACTTCCCTGTTGCACCATACGGTGTCGGAACTGCACTTAAGTAACATTGAGGACGTGACGGCCGAGACCAAGGGCTTGCTGGGAACATTTTTGGATTATGGTAATGTCTATGTGCAGACAGCCGCCGAAACTACCCGCTTTGTGTTTGATCGCGTCCCCAACCCCGCAGCTGTCGAAAAATTGATTCTAGATCTCTACGAAGCCCTACCACCGGATCAAAAAGGTGAATAAATATTAAACACTTGCTAAAACACTTGCCTAAACAAGTGTTTTTTAACGCTTGAAAAAAATCCCCAAACCTGTTAGTTTAATCAAACTACGTTGTTTACCAAACCTTCCGGAGGATTGAGAAATGAAAAAACCAGTCGCGCTGGTTCTAGGCAGTGGCTCAAGAGAACATTCGGTGGTTGAAAGCGTGGCCAGAAGCGCCAATGTCTTCTGGTATCCTGGCAATGGCATCACTGGTGTAGTGGGTTTAAGACCCTTGATTAAGCCTGGCCACACTCCGCTAGTTACGAATCCGATGGAAATGCTTGGGCTTGCAGGTTACGTGAATGCCGACCTGACTTTCGTTGGCCCAGAGGCTCCGCTGGATGCCGGGATCGCAGATCAGTTCGCTGCCGCAGGCAGTTTACTTCTCGGCCCAACTCGTGCCGCCGCCCGACTTGAAACCAGTAAGGTGTTTGCCAAAGAGTTCATGCGCCGGCACAACATTCTAACTGCTGACTTTAGGGTTTTTGAGGATGCGGACGAAGCTTTGGCCTACGTCCGAAACCGGAACTGCTCGCTGGTCGTAAAAGCTGACGGACTCGCCGACGGTAAGGGGGTTTACGTCTGTGACGACGCGCAACAAGCTCAAAGGGCTGTGTTGGAACTCATGGTTGAGAAAGTCCATGGGAAAGCTGGCGAGCGAATTGTGATCGAAGAAAAACTCAACGGCGAAGAGTGCTCGTTCTTCGTCCTCTGCGATGGCACGGTAGCGATTGAGTTTGGAACAGCCGGCGACCACAAACGGGCCTTTGATGGCGACCTCGGACCAAACACCGGCGGCATGGGAGCTTTCGCTCCCCATCCTGCCATGGCCGACCTTGGGCTTCGTGAACGGATCATGCGCGAGATCATCTACCCCACCCTAGAAGGCATGAAAGCGGAAGGCTATCCTTTCCGGGGATTTCTGTACGTGGGGCTCATGCTGACAGACGAAGGACCAAAGGTGATCGAGTTCAATGTTCGACTCGGTGACCCAGAGGCGCAGGTGATTCTCCCACTACTTGAGTCTGATGCGTTTGAACTCTTTCGTGCTGCGGCCACAGGGCGACTCAAAAACTACCAGGCGCTGTGGTCAGACCAAGTTGCGGTAGGCATAACCATGGTCTCTGGGCGGTATCCGGAAAAGGAAATGATCAAACACCGAATCACCGGACCAATCACTCCTGGACAAGCCATTCTGGACGTTAACGTCTACCACGGTGCCACAGTGCGGGAAGGCGAGGATTTTTTTGCCACTGGCGGCCGGGTCCTGACCGTGGTTGGAAAAGTTCAATCCTATCGAGTGGCTCGCGATCGAGCCTACTCTGTGGTTTCGCAAATCCACTTCGAGAACATGCGCTACCGCAACGACATTGCGGCTCGTGTGTTCCAACCCCCAATGCCGTGAGTTACAACAACTCGCGGTTTTTTTTATTTTATTTCATTATTTTCAACCTTCAGCAGAAGTGCGTCTTTGGCGAGTTTGGGAAGATGATGTTCTTCGGTGGATGTGATAAAAAT
>MFEJ01000024.1 GCA_001779915.1 Candidatus Doudnabacteria bacterium RIFCSPHIGHO2_01_FULL_45_18
CAGGTCTTGTATAATTTAATTACCAATGCGATTACTTACATTCATGACGACGGTAAGGTCAGCATTGATTTGAAAGTCAAGGGACGGAATGTGTTGTGCTCGGTTGCGGATACGGGCGTAGGCATTCCCGAGGATCAGCAAAGCCTGGTGTTTGGTAAATTTTTTCGAGGCGCCAATGTTATCCAGTTTGAATCAATCGGTACGGGTTTAGGATTATACATCGCCCGATCATTCATCGAAGCTTCGGGCGGTAAAATTTGGTTTGAGTCAACCGAAGGCCGCGGCACGACATTTTACTTCACCTTGCCCATAGTGAAATAAGGATGTATCAAAAAATCACCACTTCAGAGGTGGTTTTTTGGCAGGGGGTGTAGGAATCTTCAACTCGCGCTGTTGCGCTCGTGTACGGCCCAGCGACTGATGCTGCGCTCGCTCGCATCTGTCGACGCTCGACTTCGTCTGATGACTCGTCTCGCTTCTGGGCGTTCGATTCCTAGCACAACAAAAAAGATCGACCGGAAATGTCAATCTTTTTTGGCAGGGGGTGTAGGAATCGAACCTACGCGAACGGTTTTGGAGACCGTCGTACTGCCACTATACGAACCCCCCTCGTCGTCGCAAAAACGCGACGTAGAGTTATTTAGTCTCTTTGTGTTCCTGATGCTTCTTGCACCAATTGCAAAATTTTGTAATAGCCAAACGATTAGGCGTGAGTTTTTTATTTTTTCTGGAATGATAGTTGACATGATGACAAACAGTACATTCCAAGCTGATTAAATTATCTTGACTCATAGTCCTTTGTTAATACTCTGGAGCCCAGAAGCGGATTTGAACCGCTGACCTACTCCTTACCATGGAGTTGCTCTACCAACTGAGCTATCTGGGCGTTGTTTGCCTGCATACTATAACAAGAAATTGTACGAAAATCAATACTGATGTAAAAAAAAGACGTCTGGCGGAGACGTCTGGGGTTTTTCTATGGGCCACCCGCTAAAGTTGCGAGCGAAGACCATGGTTACCAGGCCTAAGCCTGCAAGAGCGAACGGTATAAAACCACACATTTGTCGGCGAAGGCCACTGATAAACATCCAGCCGATTCCAACTACCAAGAAGGCCGCGCCAGCCTAGGGAAGCATGTTCAGCATGTGATCCTCCGGTTCTGTATCTGACTCATTGTAAGTGAAGTCCTGTTTCTTTACAAGCCTATTAAATTCTTAAGGTTTGAGCACCCCCTTGACGGCAACTGGCTTATTTATTGGGGATTTGCTATACTAGTTTGCGTACTCTATTAACTAATTAAGAAAGGTATCTTATGGGCAAAGGAATGACTAAGTCCGAGACGCTCAATGCGTTAGCCGAAAAACTTGGCAAAACCCGCAAAGAAGCCGGCGAAATGCTGGACGCGATCGTGGGCCTGGCCTACGACGAGACGAAAAAGAGCGGGGAATTTACAATCCCAGGCCTCGGCAAGCTTTTGAAAAAGCATCGCGAAGCCCGCATGGGCCGCAACCCGGCAACCGGCGAATCGATCAAGATTGCCGCCAAGACAGTTGTGAAGTTCCGCGTAGCCAAAGCTGCCAAAGACGCAATTCTCTAATAGACATTTAGATATTAGAACAAAGAATCCACTTTTCTTTAAAGTCGGATTTTTTGTTTTTTATCCTGCCTGCCGGCAGACAGGTTGACACTGATAATTAAAAGTGCTATAATATATATAGAGTAAACTTTTGATGGAAACCAACGATCAATTAAAGTGGAGAAAAGCCAAGTAAACCCTGATTTTGGGCCTTGGTTTTTTTGTGCTGCATCAAAAGCTTCAACACATAAAAGTCGAAAGTGTTTGGAGGGGCATGGAAGGGGGTGAATGTAAATGAATTATTACTCAAATAACTACTCAGACGTTCTCGGACAGTCTTTGAGCGATCTTTACGCTCGCCTGATCAGCTTTTTACCTAACTTCATCGTGGCCGTCATCATCTTGGTGATCGGTTGGATTGTTGCCGTTTTTTTGGCAAAACTTATTAACCAAGTTTTGCACTCGGTCAAAATTGACGAACTCGGCGACAAGTTGGGCTTGGACCAAATTTCCGCCCGCACGGGGATGAAGATGAGCGTTTCGGGCGCTATCGCTTGGCTTGTGAAATGGTTTTTGCTTATCGCTGTGTTTCTAGCGGCAGCTGATATCTTGAATCTGACACAGGTTTCCGCCTTCTTAAACGAGGTCTTGATGTACATTCCTTCAGTTGTGGCCGGTGCGGCCATCCTGTTGGTTGGTACTATGGTGGCCAGCTTCTTAGCAAGCCTGGTTCGCCACAGCGTGAAAGCGGCAGGATTAGAATCCGCCGATCTCTTGGCTTCCGTCACGCAATGGGCGGTCATGATCTTCACGGTCTTAGCGACCTTGGATCAGTTAAAAGTTGCTTCCGCGTTTGTGCAAACCTTGTTTACCGGCATTATTGCCATGTTGGCAATTGCTGGCGGACTCGCGTTTGGCTTGGGCGGCAAGGATCATGCATCCCGCGTCTTGAATAAAGTAGAACGAGACATCAAGTCATAATCCGCCTTCGCATAAAGCTTCGGCGAACAAGTTAGTTCTTTTTTATAATTTTCCATCAAAAAAATAAAACGCAACCCAAACCAGGGTTGCATTTTATTTGAAAATCTGCTATACTATATGTAGGTTAGGTTCGCAAAAGAAACAAAAATAAAAATAAAATCAAAAAAATAATGATGTCTAAGGGCCGTTTTAGCATTCTCTTGCTTTTAATCAGCCTGTTTTTCGTGGGCAACACATACGCCGCAACGCCACTATCGAGCGCGCAGATTTTAGACTTGCTGAATCAGGATCGTCAAAAGCACGGTCTGGCGGAACTTCAGTCGAATCCCATTTTGAATTTAGCGGCTTTGGCCAAGGCTGATGATATGTTGTCCAAAAAATATTTTGCGCATGTCTCGCCGGAAGGCACCAAGCCGTGGCATTGGTTTAAGCGCATGGGATATAATTATACTTATGCTGGTGAGAATTTAGCTGAAGGCTACCATGACGCGCGCGAGTTGGAAAATTCCTGGATGAATTCACCAACCCATCGCGCGAATATTCTTTCCCCGTTTTATTCGGATGTGGGACTGGCTGTGGTTTCGTACCAAAATGTTAATTTAGTGGTGCAATTTTTCGGCAGCACACAAAATAAGGTTTCGTTAAGAGAATGGTAAATAGTAAATAGAAAATAGAAAACTCCGTTTGGAGTTTTTTTGTTTACTATGGCATAATAAGCTTGCTATGCACGGATTGGAAATATCAGAATCAAACAAAAATCCTAGGAGTATTATCCGCTTGATACTTGCTTTAGGTTTGGTGGCAATTTTGGTTATGGTTATTTATTATCTGACTAAAGTTAATAAACCAGCAAGCTCCGAAAGTCGTGAGAGTATTGTCATGGTCGAGAAAGGAATGCTTACCCGCCAAGTCGCGGATAAACTTGTCGAGCATAAAATTATTCAAAATCCGACATTATTTATTATTTACGTCCGACTCCATTCTGCAGAGGCACTGCTTCAGGCGGGGGAGTACGTTCTCAATGCCAATATGGCCATTCCGGAAATTGTGGATATTCTGACCAATGGCAAAGTTGTGCCCCGAGATCGGACGATCACGATTGTCGAGGGGTTGACCAACAAACAAATTGGAAAATATTTGTTTGACCGCGGTGTTACCAAATCAAGTTCGGAATTTGAAGAAATCCTGGCACAAAATAATTTTGTTACTTCATTTGATTTTTGTAGACAATTTAAATATTTAGGTTGTCTCTTTCCTGACACTTATAAACTTGCCAACGACGCTTCGGCCTCCGAACTCATTCAAAAAATGTTGACGAATTTTGAAAGCAAGATCACAGACCAGATGCGCGGGGATATAGAAGCGAATAAACAAAATCTTGAAGATCTTATAATCTTAGCATCTATTGTTGAGAAAGAAGTCGGCCGCAATAAAGAAAATTTAACGCTTGACGACTTGGAAGCGATGCAAACAGAGCGTGAAATAGTTGTCGGGGTTTTTCATAACCGGTTGAAAATTGGCATGGCTTTGGAATCAGATGCCACGGTGAATTTTGTTACCGGCAAAGCCGACCGCCAGCCGCTGATATCCGATACCCAAGTGGAATCGCCTTATAACACTTACAAAAACCAGGGTTTACCCCCTGGCCCTATCAGTAATCCAGGAATTGGGTCAATCCGGGCCGCAATTTACCCAGTAAAGACGGAATATCTGTTTTTTCTAAACAAAATAGACGGGGAAGCTATATTTTCCAAAACTTATGCGGAACATCTGGCCAATAAAGCCAAATATTTGGATAACGATTAGCCCTTGACCTAATTTGGTTTTGCATGTATACTGGGTAAGAATTAAATAACACCAAAGACCGTAGCTGGGTTTACACCCTTAATCTGCTACGCAGGACAGAATCAATCTGCAGTCTTTGGATGAGCAGAATTTTTTTATGGCCACAACTCGCAAAGCCAAAGAAGCAAACCTTGCTTCCTTAACAGAGGATCTTAAAAGCGCGAAAGGCCTCGTGTTTACTGAATATCGCGGTATGACAGTTAAACAGCTGGATCAGGTTCGGAAGAAGCTAAGAGCCGAAAATGTTAAATATCAGGTCATTAAGGTGACACTGCTTAAGAAAGCTCTACAGGCTTTGGGGATTAAAATTGACGGATTGAAATATACTGGCCCTTTAGCAATCGCCGCATCCACAATAGAAGAAACTGCGCCGGCTCGGATTTTAAAACTGCTCACGAAGGATTTCCCGCAACTAGTTTTAGACGGCGGTATTTTCAACCAAGAGCTAGTCGGATCAGATGTGGTTATACGGCTAGCTTCCTTGCCTTCCAAAGACCAGCTGCGTGGGCAATTGGTTTATGTCCTCGCGGGACCCATACGCGGTTTGGTTACAGTCATGTCTGGAAACACCAGAAAGTTGCTTAATGTTTTGAACGCGATTAAAGATCAAAGGTCGAAGTAAGTAGAAAGTTGGAATAAGAATTTTATGGCGAATTTTGATAACATCGTTGCAGAAATTGAAAAGTTAACTGCTCTGGAACTTTCGGAATTGGTAAAGACCTTGGAAGAAAAGTTTGGCGTGTCTGCCGTTGCTCCGATGATGATGGCTGCGGCTCTTTCCACTGTCGCCGCTCCTTCCGAAGAGAAAACAGAATTTACAGTGGAACTAACCGAAGCTGGAGCCAACAAGATTAATGTCATCAAGGTTGTACGGGAAGCAACAGGCAAGGGACTGAAGGAAGCCAAAGATTTGGTGGACGCGGCACCCAAGCCGATTAAGGAAAATATTGCCAAGGCCGAAGCTGATGAACTGAAAAAGAAACTCGAAGAAGCTGGAGCCAAAGTCACCCTGAAATAAGCTCAGATTTGAAAATCGCCCGGTCATTGACGGGCGATTTTTTTGTCGTTATAATTAAGGAGTAGCGAATAATTTATGAGGAAATCATTTTTTTTAAGTTTGATTGTTTTGTTTTTTTTGCTTCAAGCAAGCGCTGGCCAAGCGGCTAATTTTGCGCGATCGGCAATTATTATCCCTCCCAACTCTCACTACTTTGTAGGACAAACGGGAGAATTTATCGTCGATGTTATTAATATTGGCACGTTGCCGAAGGGAGCTGTTTTTGCCCAATTGACTTTTGACAAGGCCCTTATTCATGATGTGACTTCCTTGGAGGCGTTGGTTTTTTCTAAATGGGAACCAATTCCACTTTCTATTACAGGTACTGATGTAGTCGCCCAGCTTAATTTCAATACCGGCTATGGGTCTGTTAACGAAAGGATTTTACCGCTTCGCGTTAATTTTAGTAAGTCTGGGTCCTACCTTTTGGGGTTTGATCTTATAGAATCCCAGAATAGGGTTTTAACCAGCAGCACGATTCCAGTTAAAGTGGGAAAGGCCCAGATTTTAGGGGCGTTGGTTTATCGTTTTCAGCATAACCTCCGATACGGGCATGTCAATAATGAGGTTGTCGAATTGCAAAAAAGACTAACTCAGGATGGATTTTTCAAAGGCCCACAAACTGGTTTCTTCGGAACAATGACCCGAAACGCGGTTAAGGCCTACCAAGGCGCACACGGGCTTAGTCAGACTGGTGTCCTCGGACCTGAAATTCTGGATATGCTTAACCGGTAAATTTTTGCATAAATAAATCTCCCCCGATGGGGAGATTTTTTGTTGCCTGCCCTGCCTACCGGACAGGTAGGCGGTAGGCAGGCATTGACAAAAGGCTAAAAATTTGCTATAATTATATCAGATATAGTATTGGTCAGCCGATAAAAGTGCGGGCTAATCGTACAATCCAAAAGAAACAAAAACAAAATTTCGATGAATGAAATCAGCTCAAGGACTGAGCTTTTAAGCTTGAGAGAAGCCGCCACACTGTCTCCTTACAGTGCGGATTATTTGAATTTGTTGGCGCGCAAAGGTAAAATCAGGGCACACAAAATCGGTCGGGATTGGTTGATCACCAAATCCGACCTGTTTGACTATATTCGCAAACAGCAGGTGGAATCCAAAAGTCGCTTAAGACAGCTAAGCCGCTATTTAAATCTTTTGATGTAAGATGCACACTGATTACCAGAAAATTAATTCGTTTGAAGTCGCCACCGTGGTTGTGATCGCGGTTGGTTTCCTGCTGGTTGGAGCAATGCTGTTTGCCAGTTTTACTCCCAGGGCGCAAACGCAGGTTGCTGCGGCTTTCAGAATGCTTGATGTCCATCAGGATTTTAACGCTACCTTGGATGAAGTTAAGTTCATAGCGTCGATTCCGAATAAATTTAACCAAGAGTTTTATTTGGCTTTTACGCAAGTCGCGGTGTTACCAGTTGAAACATTTACCAGGCCGCAACAGACAGTCAGCGATTGGTATCAGGCGCTTGCGAATTATTCAGATCAGGTCGCCGGCAATTATTTAGCAGTTGTTTCTGTCCAGCCACAAATTTCCGGGGAAGGAAAAATTTTAGGAACCATGATTGATCGATTGGCGACTATACCAAAAGTTTGGTCGCCAGTAGCTTTTGATAATTGTCGTCAATCCGAACCAGTGCCAGAAGTTACATCCAAGCCTAATGAGTTTATATATACGCCACCTGATGTGCGGTCGGTCGAGTCAGGCTTAAGAAAAATATTAAACATTCGATAAGCAATCATGAAGAAATCAAAAACAAAAAATAGAACAAAAAGAAAATCTGCCAAGCGGCATCAGCAGTACCCAGTGCACTACTTAGCGATCATCTTAATCGTATTTTTGCTCTTGCAGGGATTTTTGATCAGTGCCACGCAAATTACTCATTGGCAGACAGGAGTTTCGCTACTGGATGTGCGCCAGGAAGTTGCCCTAGTTGCCGCTGATCTGATGAAAGTTTTTCAACCGGCACTTGATCTGTATCAGAACGTCCATACGTTTTACCAATTGGCAGCTACGGAAACGATCGCGCTTTTAGCAGATACCAATCCCATAGGCGAAGTGGTATCAGTGGCTAGTGGTATAGATGAATTTTACGCCCAAGCAAGTATCCAAATGGCTAAAATGTTAGATGTCTCGGAATTGGCTCAACGGTCAGGACTAGTCGCAGGCATTTCAATATAAAAAATTATGTATCAGACGGCTAAAGCAATTTATTATTTTTTAATTATGTTCCTATTAGGAACCGCGCTTTTTGTCATGCAGCCGACTGATATTGCGGAAGTTAGAAACTGGCAGGCGGGGATCAAGAGTCAGCTTAGTGTCGCTTGGCAGCAAACTATAGGTGATCACCCGTTTTTTGCGGATTTTGCCTTAATTTATGAGAGTGTGGATAACTTTTATAAACTGGCTGCAGGTGAGACCATTGCTTTAATTGCTGAGCCTGATTCGGATTCCGATCTGGTTTACGTTTATAGCCAAGTTTATCAGAGTTTGGCAAAGACCGCGCAACCGCCACCTGATGCTGATTTAGTATACAAAACCGCACAAATTACCATTCCGCTGAATTTTATGAGCGGGGAAGCTATATACAACATTGTGCCTTACCGTAGTATCGTACAAACAATTGGTGGATCAGTGGCAGGCGCTTCGGTTGCGAGTCCATGGGTAACGATGCAAGACGCGGTCACCGGCCAAAATTACTGTTTGGCCGTTTACAACGGGCATGTCAACAAATATTTGGGGGAGTGTAAAGACGATTATTACTAGAAGGTAATTTTGAACAGTTTATTGTCGTCTAAAAGATAAATGCTTCGTTGCGCCTCATCCACCGAAAAGTCGGTTAGACTGCCCGTGGTTGGGAAATAGATTTGATTAATGAGCGCGCCTTGCTTGCTGACTATCAGCAACCGTTTTTTATTGGCTTCCAGAATGTAAATATTGGAAGCAACCGAAAGTTTCGTGGCATTAGTAAGACTGTCTGACATCGCGGGCAAGGGAAAGGCTTGTGGCTGGCCACTAACGTATTTAATCATATGATCAGGGAACAGCACGTAGATATCTTTATCTAAACTAAAATCGCGAGCCTCGTTAAATTCACCGCGCGCTGAAACTTGCGTTTGATACTTATTGTTGCTGCCAGTGATTTTGACAATTTGATCATTTTTATCCAAAGCATAAAGCGAGGTCGCATAAGTCTTCAGACTGATGATATCCGCATCACTGATGCTCATCATAAGTTCGAATTGCTTTAAAGTAGTATCAATACGATGAAGTTCATTATTGGTCGAAACAACCACCCCGGCCGGCGTGAAGTGGGCGATGGAAGTGATATTGTTTTTCAGACTGTTAAGCAAAAAATAGTCGTTTAAATTGCCGGCAAATAGCGAAAGGGAGTTGGAGTCTTGATTGGCAAATAGGAAACCGCTTGGCGATTTGGCAAGAAAAATCGGGTGGCGCTTGAGATCCACATAAACTTTGGGGTTAGTGATAATGTTGATTTTATTGACCTGGTTTTTTATTTGTTCGACCTTGGGACCGACTTCGTCGGCTTTATCTTGACTTAGTTGTTGCAGCGTGGCCCAGTCGCTTTCCAGGATCTTAAGCTGCGCCTGGGCTTCATCATCGTTTTTATAAATAAGCGCTGACTGGGTGTTGTCAATGTCGGTGTTAATTTGGGTGACCAGGGTATTAATTTTGTCTTGAGTTTTTTTGGCATTAATCTTCAGCGCATAGAAACCAAGATTAATGACAAACATCAAGAGAAAAATTGTGAAGCTAATAAAGAAAAATTTGCCGGCCCGAGTCAAATTTTTAAAATATTGCCAGTGGAATTGTGGGAATTTTAACCCTTTCAAATTGATCTTAGGCAAGTGCAATTTGACTAATCGCGGTCCTGGACTTTCCACCGCGATGTCCTCTGGAAGCGGGGCGTAAGACATTTGCAGAGGCATGCTAACAGGTGCTTCCGCGATTTTTCTGGAAAATTGCAGCAGGAAAGTGCAGAAGGCCTGCTCTATCCCAAGCGAATCTCGCAAGATTTTAGAAATTTCATCACAGGCACGCGGAAGCGGATATTGATTCAGGAGCCGCCCGAATAACTCTAAAGAGACATAATCAAAGATATTGGCCGTGGTGATGATGAGACCATCGTTATCTTTAAGTTTTCCCTGGGTGAAGTTTTGAAAGGTTTTCAAAGGATGTCGATTGAGCTTTTCGGCAGGCAGAATTTCCAAAACTTCTCCCCGTCGTAAAAGCCAAGCCGAGGTCAGCCCGTCATTGGCCAGATAAATATCGTCACCAGATTTTAAGCAGATGAGACAGGAAAATTTTCCAACCCAGGACTTGTGTCCTTCGTGGGCCAAATCTGCCAGATTTTGGTTAACCTGGCTTAGCGCTTGCTCAAATAAAGTTTCACCAGGCAGTTTTTTATTGTTGCGGAAGGAAGTTAAGATTATTTCCGAGATTCGCTTCAGATCATTGGCTTCAGATTTTCGCAGTAAATCTTTGAGTTGCGCTAAAATAAATACCTGTGAATTTGTGGACAAAGCCTCTTCGTACAAAATCAAAGAAGTTTTTTTATTCTGCGGGGGGCTTAAATAGATTTGATTTATTTGCGTGTCGAGTTTGGACATAAGCAGGATATATTGTACCATATTTTTGGATCAAAGACTAATTCATGTTATAATCAAAACATGCTGGCGCAGTTGTTATCCTCCAAACCCAAAACGAATTTAATTAATTTGCTTTTAGCGCATCCGGCTCGCAGTTTTTCATTTACCGAACTTCGGCTCGCGTCCGGTTGTCAAAGCAAATTATTAAAGTTGACACTCAAAGAACTTCGTCAGATGGAATTTTTGAACATTACCGAAAAAAAACGGGTGAAATACTACCAGACGAACAAGCACTTCGCTTTATATCCAGAGCTGGTTAATTTACTTCGAAAAGCCAGAAACGTACCCCAGGATTTGTTGGTGGCGAAGGCTTCTAAAATCGGCAAGTGCCGACTGATCGCGCTAACTGGCGTGTTTGTTGGTAAACCTCGGATTGAAACCGATTTGTTATTTGTAGGCAGAATCAGACCCAGCCGAGTTGCCAATTTTTTAAAAGTTGCCGAAAAGTTCGCGGAACAAGAAGTCAGCTTTACGATATTGACTCCACATGAGTTTGAATACCGAAAGAGTCTAAATGACCGGTTCGTCAAAAATATTTTAGAGAATAATCCCATCTTAGTTGTGGATAAGACCAAATATCGAAACTTGACTAAAAAGAAACGCGTATGGATCAGATAATGTCTATTTATAATCAGTTCTTAAGCTATTTTCCATCCAATCTTCACGGCGTGGTTTCATTAAGCTTAGTCGTACTGATAGTTGTTGGTATTTTTAAAGTTGTGAAGCGGGAATTTATCTATATTATTCTGTTGATTGTGTTACTGCCAGCCTCGGTGCCGATTCTAAAAAATATTTGGGAGAGTCTTGCCAATATCGTCAAGTTTCTCTTGACCAAGCGCTAAAAATTGTTTATTATTTATACAATTATTAACCTTTAATTACATGGGTGATGATAAAATGATGCCAGGTGCCCAACCTCTCGATGATGATGATACGGAGAAAGAAGAGAAAACTGATGATGGCACCAGCGCAGCTGATGATAGTGAAGAGGTTTAAAGAAAACTGCCCTTCCGCCAACTGGCGGATTTGGGGCAGTTTTTTAGAGGATTTAGTCGTTGTGGAGTAACAGTTTCACAAGTTGACCAAATTTACCCATTCTGGTGTATTAAGGCCTGGTTTACGGGCTTTTTTTATTTGATACCCGGGCTTTGACTGGTGGTTTTTAGTGGAATATAATGATTTGTAAGTGGTAAGTTGTGGATAAAAGTGGGGAAAAGTGGAAAACTAGCAACCAACATGTTTATAGGTGAATATACAATCAGCATGGATGCCAAAGGACGAATCGCGGTACCAGCCAAATTTCGATTAAAGCTGAATGCCTCTGCGGTTGTCACCAGAGGCCTAGATCAAAGTTTGTTCCTTTATCCAAAACAGGAATGGGAATTGCTTGCAGCCAAGCTTTCTGCTCTTCCATTGTCCAAAGCTTCTTCTCGGGCTTTTGCCAGGCTTATGTTGGCCGGGGCCTTTGAGGTGGATATTGATCGACAAGGTCGAATGATAATTCCTGATTATTTAAGGAAATTTGCAAGTTTAACTAAAAAAGTTGTTGCCGCCGGGCTTTATAACCGGATTGAAATTTGGGATGAGCAGGCGTGGCAGAATTATAAATCAAACACCGAACGGGAAAGTAGTAGCATTGCTGAAGGGCTAGGAGAGCTCGGAGTCTAGATGTCCCGATTTTTAAGAAAATTAAAAATCGAGGATCCACGATGACTGTGTCATCGGGACATGTCCCAGTACTTTTAAATGAAGTTTTAGCCTATTTAAATGTTGCGCAAGGTAAAAAGTTTATTGATGCCACAGTGGGTAACGGGGGACACTCTCTGGCGATTGCCCAAAGCTCAAGTCATGCCAAAATTTTAGGAATAGATTTGGACCAGGCCTCTTTAGATAACTTGCAAAGTCAAGTTGTGCAAAAAGGTTTGGACCAAAGAATCAAGCTGGTTCAAGGAAATTACAAGGACATTGATAAAATTCAAGATCAGACGGGTTTTGGTTTAGCAGATGGCATTCTTTTGGATCTGGGTTTTTCCTCCGTGCAACTTGCCGATCCTACGCGGGGTTTTTCATTTCAGGAAGAGGCACCGCTTGATATGCGCTATGATCAAAATGCTAGGTTAACCGCGCTTGAGGTCGTGTCGCAGTATCATCCCAAAGAATTGGAGCAAGTACTTTCCGAGTATGGTGAGGAAAAGTTTGCCAGAAGAATCGCCTCGGAAATTATCCGCCGGCGCAAAACCACTCCGGTTAAGACAACCCTGCAACTTGGCGACGCCATTCGCGCCGCTGTCCCGGCTGCTTTAAGATTTAAAGCCAATGATAACATCCGGCGGGTGTTTCAAGCCATTCGGATCGAAGTCAATCACGAGCTTAATAATCTTAAGGAATTTTTACTCAAAGCTTTAGATCTGCTATCTCTAAACGGACGATTGGTCGTAATTTCGTTTCACTCCCTGGAAGATCGGATAGTCAAAGAATTTTTAAACGTTCAGGCGAAAGACTGCGTTTGTCCTCCGGAATTTCCTACCTGTGTATGCGATAAAGCTTCGCGGATAAGGATTCTGACGCGCAAACCGGTTGTGGCGGGAAGCGAAGAATTACTCGCGAATCCGCGCAGCAAACCGGCAAAGTTGCGGGCGTGCGAAAAAATATAAATTAAAATAAAGGCGGCTTAATGCGTAATTTAACTTTAGTTTTTGCGGGTAATCCAACGATCAGGAAAACCAACGTCGTCGGTTCGACTTATCGCTGGAATATCGCGATTTTAGCAGCAATATTACTGATTGGTGTCTTGTATTTCTTTACGGTCAACAGTTTGGGCACTAAGGGTTATGCAATCCGCAAACTGGAACAACAAATTTTAGTCTTGGAAGAAAGTCAAAAAAATTTGCAGATGCAAGCTACGGAATCACAATCCATTAATCGGATTAAAGCTAATGCGCAAAAATTAAATTTCGTCCCCGCAACCAACGTGGCTTACCTCAAAGATTTCGACTTTGCTTTAAAATAATCAGCAATCCGAATGATTCGAGTTCCTTCCGAATTGTCTGAAACAAAATTAAATTCTTATAATCTAAGAATTTTTTTGTTAATGCTGATTTTCGCAATCGCCATGGGGCTCATCGCGATCAGATTGTTTAATTTACAAATTTTAAATCACAGTTACTATGCCAGCCTAGCTGCCAGTCAGCATAATACCGAAGCTACCATCAGTTCTAAGCGCGGGGAAATTTATTTTTCCTCTTTAGGTTCAGGCAGTCCAATTTTGGTTGCAACCAATGTCAGTAAAAATATGGTCTTTGCCGTACCTAAAGAAATTACAGATAAATCACAAACCGCTACCAAGCTCGCATCGCTTTTGGATATGAGCCAGGCTGATGTCTTAGCAAAAATTGAAGGTAATGGAAGTTTCGTAGTGTTGAAAAAACAAGTCGAGGACGATGTTTCCAGCAAACTTGCGGCGTTAAAATTGAAAGGCATACACTTGGAAGCCCAAGATATCAGATTCTATCCGGAAAAAGATTTGGCCAGTCAGGTCATCGGGTTCTTGGGTTTCCAAGGGGATAACCGAGTTGGACAGTATGGAGTGGAGGGTAGGTACGAAGAAAATTTGTCAGGTAGGCAAGGAATATTTAACGCCGATACGGATCCCTTAGGCCGTTGGATCCCTACGGCCACCAGGAATTTTTTGCCAGCGCAAGACGGTGATGATCTATATTTAACCATTGATTCAGTCATTCAGTTTAAAGTTCAGGATGTTTTGAAAAATTCGGTTGCCAAACATGGCGCTGACAGCGGCAGTGTCGTGGTAATTAATCCCAAAACCGGTGCGGTCCTAGCCATGGCCTCGGAACCAAGCTTTGATTTGAATAATTACGGCAAAGTTGAAGATCAATCCGTATACACCAATAAAGTTTTAGCCGCCGATTATGAGCCAGGGTCAGTGTTTAAAGCTTTCACCATGGCGGCGGCTTTAAACGAAGGCAAGGTGACCCCGCAAACCACATATATGGACGAAGGTTTGGTGCAAGTGGATGACAAACAGATCAAAAATTCTGATCCGAAACCCTTGGGAGAGCAGACCATGATTCAGGTTTTGAATGCCTCACTCAATACTGGTGCGGTGTTTGCGCAGCAACAAATCGGCAATGACAAGTTTCGGGAATATGTGGAAAGATTCGGATTCGGAAGACCGGTTGAGTTTGACCTCGCCGGACAAACTGCTGGGGATATCGATAACCTTGACCGTAAAGGAAGTGTGTTTTTTGCCACCGCCGCCTTTGGTCAGGGGATAACGATCTCGCCGCTGCAGCTTGCCCAAGGTTATAGCGCCTTAGCCAATAGCGGCAAAATGGTAACTCCTTACATTGTCAGCCAGATTGTGCATCCGGATGGAAGTGTGACCAAGACCGATCAACGGGATCCGCGGCAAGTGATCGATTCCAAGACGGCGGTAGAAATTTCCGCGATGCTGGTGGATGTGGTGGAAAATGGTCATGGTAAGAACGCGGCGGTGAAGGGCTACTATATCGCCGGTAAAACTGGAACCGCGCAGGTGGCGGCTAAATTCAAATCAGGGTATGATCCAGATACCAACATCGGGACATTCGTGGGTTACGGTCCCGTTGATGACCCTCAATTTTTGATGGTCGTGCGGATCGATAACCCCAAAGACGTGAAATTCGCCGAATCTACTGCTGCCCCGACATTTGGCGAAATCGCCAGTTTTATCCTAAATTACCTGCAAATCCCGCCGTCACGACAATGATTACTTTTGTAAAAAATATCTTAGCGATACTCGCCAAACTGACCTTGGTTCGTTTTCAGCCAAAGGTTGTGGCGATTACCGGCAGTGTCGGGAAAACCTCAACCCGTGCGGCTGTAGAAAATGTTTTAAAATCCACCTACACTGTTCGTGGTCCAACCAGTAATTACAACAATGAAATCGGGGTGCCTCTAACAATTTTAGGTTTTCAGAGCCCTGGAAAAAATCCGTTGGGGTGGATCTGGATTTTTTTGGTAAGCCTAGTCAAACTTATTTATACGCATTATCCGAAAGTTTTGGTGCTGGAATTGGGCGCGGACCGGCCGGGTGACATTGAATATTTGGTCAATTTGATCGGCAGAATTGACGTGGCGGTTCTAACCGACATTGGTCTTTCACATTTGGAATTTTTTAAAGGTCCGGAAAACTTGGCGCGAGAAAAAACCACCCTGATTAAAAAATTATCCAAAGACGCCACGGCGGTTTTGAATTTGGACAATCCCAAAATCTTCGCCGCAAAGTCGGAAACCAAAGCCCAAGTTTTAGGCTATGGTTTTGGCTCTAATGCAGAAGTTCAGGCTTCAGATTTTCATGTCATTCAATCCGACGGTCATTGGGGCGCGAATTTTAAAGTTCATCATAAAGGTACGGTCGTTCCGTTTTTTTTGCCGCTGGCGCTGGGTGCGCCAGCAGTCTATGCCGCGCTTGCCGCTTGTAGCGTGGGGCTTCGGTTTAACGTTAATCTGGTTAAAGCTTCCGAAGGTTTGAAAAAATTTGCACCACCTCCTGGGCGCCTGCATTGGCTTTCAGGTATTAAACACACCAGTATCATTGATGACACATATAACTCCTCGCCTGATTCGAGCATGGCAGCGCTTGCGGCTTTGGATAAAATCGGCCAGAAACGCAAATTATTGGCCTTTGGCAGTATGGCGGAGCTTGGCAGCCAAACTGCCAGCGGGCATCGGCAAGTAGCTGAAACGATTGCGAAAAGCGGGATTAATTTGGTATTTTTGGTTGGTGAGCATGCTAGGATTATCGAAGAAGAATTAAGCAAACATAATTTTGCCGGTAAAGTTTCCTGGTTTGCCACAGCTGACGAGGCCCGTATCCCAATCCAGGATGCGTTGGAGGAAGGGGACACAATTTTAGTTAAAGGCTCACAATCAGCCAGGATGGAAAAAATCGTGAAGGAGATTATGGCCGAACCCTTACGCGCGCCAGAGTTATTGGTTCGTCAATCGCTCGACTGGTTGAACAAACCCTAGGAATTGCTTATAATATTTGGGCTTATTTTTTGGACTTTGATTTTTGAATTTTGAGCTTTTCATGGCCCTATCGTCTAACGGCTAGGACGCACGGTTCTCATCCGTGTAATCCGGGTTCGATTCCCGGTGGGGCTGCCAAAATTGACTATTATAAACTGTGGTATACTGTCCTATATCATTAACCTTCCGAATATGGAACCAAACTCTGATCAAAGCGCCAACCCTGGTTTTTTACGGAAATACCAGGGCTCTCTGATTATTGCCGCGATAGTCGTCGTGGCCATAGTCATTTTTGTAGCCAATAGGAACGGGGGGCCAGAAAACCAAAACGAAAACGAACAAACAAACGAACAGACAGACAACACAGATCAAAACGAAGACCAAGACAATTTGAGGCAAAATGGTTCTACCGATAATGATGGGTCAGCTCAATCCACAGGTAACGTCACGGCCAAAGGAATCTTAATGAGTTCGGATGATCCAATTCGCGGAAACCTTATGCTTACGAGTGAAGCTTCGAAAATTTATATTGCCACGGTTCGAGACTTTAGCGTCTTACTTCAAAAGCAAGTGACCCTGCAAGCCGAAGGCGATATTAATAATTTTAAGTTCCTAGGCTTTGCGGAAGGACAAGGACTTGTGTCCGGCACAGACACGCAAGCGGTTGGTGGCGGAGACACACTGCCAGTAGCTGATGTGAGATTTGAAGGGACTTTCCGAACCTCGGACAATGTGGATCGTGGTAATTATATGATTGTTTCCGGGTCTACCAAGGTTTGGCTTATATCCGTACGCGATTATTCGCCATTATTGGGCATGGAAGCAGTGCTAACCGCGACTGGGACCATTGATAGTTTTACTAACGCCACAGTTGTGAAAAAGTAAAAGCTTCTATCAAAAGAGCTAAAAAACCTGTATAATATATACAGGTTTTTTTTAAGTTGCGCATAATGAATAATGGCTGAAACAGAAAATAAACTAAGCTTTCCGAAGGGTTTTTTGTTAGGTGCGGCGGCATCGGCGCACCAGGTGGAAGGCCAGAATATAAATTCTGACTGGTGGTATTGGGAACAGCAGGGGAAATTACCAAAATCGGGGCAGGCTGCCGATCATTATAATCGCTTTGAGGAAGATTTCGGGATCGCGCAGACAATTGGGTTAAACGCCATGCGTATCTCCATTGAATGGGCAAGGATAGAACCTTCCGAGGGTCAATGGGATTCGGAAGCCATTGAACATTACAAAAAAGTTTTAAAGTCCATGAAAGCACATGGACTGACCCGCATGGTGACGCTTTGGCACTGGACACTCCCCAAATGGTTTGCGGATAAGGGTGGGTTTGAAAGTAAGGCTGGGATTGAGGCGTTTGCCAGGTATGCTTGGTTTGTGGCCCAAAATTTAGGATCAGAGATTGATTTGTGGGAGACATTAAATGAGCCGGAAACTTTTGCGCAACAAGCCTACACCCTTGGAAAGTTTCCACCATTTAAAACGAGTAATCTGACTTATTTGCGTGTGATTCGGAATCTAATTTTAGCTCACAAACAAGCGTATCGAGCCATCAAAGCTGCGTATCCGCAAGCCAAAGTCGGCATCAGTAAAAATTTTAGCTATTATGAACCATTTCGAAAATATAATTTTTTAGATCAACTCATTGTATTTTTTGCTGATCGGATTGGGAATCAATATTTTTTGGAGAAAATCCGGAAGCAACTGGATTTCATCGGACTTAATTATTATTTTTTTAATCGCGTCCGGTTTGATTTTATCTGGGGATACAGGGAAATGAATTTAAATTCTACTTCGCCGCAAATGACTTCCGAAGATTCTCAAAACCGTTCTGACATGGGTTGGGTTTTGTATCCAAAAGGAATTTACCATTTAGCGCTGGAATTAAAAAAATACAATTTACCCATCTATATCACGGAAAATGGCTTGGCTGATACCCAGGATAGTCGGAGACATAAATTTTTACAGGAAACCCTCGAGTGGGTAAAGCAAGCGATCATCCAAGGAGTATCCATAAAAGGTTATCTGCACTGGTCTTTGACTGATAACTATGAGTGGACGAACGGGTTTGGCCCAAGATTTGGTCTGGTGGAAATAGACTACGCGACGCAAAAAAGAACGGTGCGGAAAAGCGCCGAGATATTTAAACAAGTAAACATACCAGCATGATTTTAAGTTGGATCACAATTGCCTTATCGGGATATTTGCTTCTGGCTTTTACCGGGATTGCGGATAAGTTTTTAGTATCCAAAGTTGTCCGCCAACCGATCGCTTACGCTTTTTACACGGCCATCACTGGTCCATTTTCGTTAGTTTTGGCGCCATTCGGCGCTAAACTTCTAAGCCCGCATGATTTCGTGGTGGCCTTGGTCAGCGGTATTTGTTTTATTACTTTTATATATTTTTCCTATTCTGCAATCAGAGAAAGCAGCGTTTCCCGAGTCATGCCCATTCAGGGAGGACTGGTGCCCATGTTTGTGTTTCTATTTTCGTACCTGATCTTGGGTGAACGTTTGGCCGGTTCGCAAACCTTTGGTTTTTTGTTTTTGGTTGCTGGTGCGGTTTTGATTTCTTTTCGCAAAGAACATGGCGCGTGGACACATAAGGCCCTGCTGTTTGCATCCTTGGCCGCGGCCTTTCTGGCCATGTCGTCGGTGTTGACCAAATATATTTTTGATCACAGCAATTTTATTTCGGGGATGGTTTGGACCAGAATCGGATTTATTATCCCAATCCTGCCGATTTTAATGTTTAAGAAGAACCGGAAAGCTATTTTTAATGCGCCGAAAGAAGCGGGTGTCAGAAATGCGGTGCTCTATTATTCCTCCCGAGCAACAGGCACCGTCGGCGGATTTTTGCAAAACTACGCAGTTTCACTCGGTTCAGTTTCGGTAGTCAGCGCCTTGCAGGGTACGCAATTTGTCTTCTTGTTACTTTTAACCAGTTTTTTTTCGGTATATTTTCCAAGTGTGCTCAAGGAAAAAATCAATCCCGCGGTCATTGCCTTGAAACTCATGGCCATCATTTTGATTTCTTTTGGGCTTTACTTGATTACAAAATAGAATGATGAGATTTTGGAAATATTTAGCGCTGACCATAGTACTCGTCCTGGGAGTTTATGGATTTTTTTATTTTCGATACAGTCCTGCTGTTAACGTTGATTGGGGATTGACGTTTTCGTATTCGGAAGCCAAGGGTTTGGGTTTTGACGACCGCCAAATGTATTTGGATGTGCTTTCGGACCTGAAACCCAAAAAAATCCGCCTGATGACTTATTGGAAAGATTTGGAAAAACAACAGGGTATTTATGATTTTTCCCACATTGACTGGCAGTTAGAGCAGGCGGAAAAATATAATGCTGAAGTGCTTTTGGTTTTGGGCCGTAAGCAACCGCGTTGGCCAGAATGCCATGAGCCGGATTGGTATAAATTCCTACCCCAGCCTGCGCAAGATCAAGCAGTAATGGATTTCATCAAGGCTTCGGTTGATCATTTTAAATCATTTGATGTGATAACAGCCTGGCAAGTGGAAAACGAGCCGTACTTTAGTTTCGGCGACATGTGTCCGACTATTTCCAAAGATTTATTTACAAAGGAAGTGGCAATGGTACGACAACTGGATAACCGGATAATTGTGGGAACGGACAGCGGCGAGAGAGGTTCCTGGATTCCGACAGCCAAATCCGGGGTTGATGTTTTGGGCGCGACTTTTTATCGGGTTTCCTATGATGAAAAATACGGGGGATATTATAAATACCCGGTACCACCAAGTTTTTTTCGCATGAAAGCTGGAATTTTAAAAACATTTACCACTGTGGATAAAGTCTGGGATGTGGAATTGCAAATGGAACCATGGTTTACGAATGGCGCGATAAATACGCC
>MFEJ01000025.1 GCA_001779915.1 Candidatus Doudnabacteria bacterium RIFCSPHIGHO2_01_FULL_45_18
GTCGTCATGAATGTAAGTAATCGCATTGGTAATTAAATTATACAAGACCTGCCTAATCTTATTGGGTTCGGTCTGCACCACCGGAAAGGGTTCCTCTTCTGTGGTAAAAATCACTTTCAAATGCTTATGCTTAATCGCTTGTCCCTTGTTGCGGATAATGTCCCGAATGATGATGGTCAAATCCGTAGGCTGCAAATACAACCTGCTCACCCCCTGCTCGATACGCGACACTTCCAAAAGATCGTTGACTAAAGCAATCATTCGTTCGTTAGAATAATAAATCTTTTCAAGAAACTCTTTTTGCTTTTTATTCAAATTCCCAGTATTCGACTTCTGCAGCAGTTCCAACAGCCACTTCATGCCCGACAATGGCGTGCGCAGCTGGTGGGAAGTCAGATTGGCAAAATCTGAAGTTAAGTTGCCATATTTGATTTTTTTCTCTTTTTTACCTGATGCCATGGTGATTTAAGTAGCTAGTGGAACCGAGCCGTAAAAAGTTGAACCCTTGCCGATAATTGAAAACACTCCGACTTCTCCATCATGAGCTTCAATAATACCCTTGGCAATCACCAGTCCCAAGCCGGTACCCTTTTTTTCTGCCAGGGCCGTTTGCTCCAACTGCGTGAATTTATTAAACAACTTGTCAATTTGAGCTTCCTCAATGCCGATCCCGGTGTCCGTGACTGCCAAAATTAATCGATCAGAATCGAAACTCTGATCTTTAATCCCCGGCCAGATCATGCCTAAAAGCGCCACTTTACGAGGAAAGCTTTCCCCTTTTTTGAGGATAAATGCCGAAACCGTGATTTTTCCGTGTTGCGTAAATTTAATGGAATTGGATAAGAAATTATTTATAACCTGCGAGATTTTATTTTCGTCAAGCATTAAAGCGGGGAGGCTGTCTTCGATTTTACTTTCCAGCGTGACGTGATTTTCCGAAGCTAAAGATGTAAATGATTGGATGCGAATTTTTATTACATCTGACACCTGGGTAAGTTTTCGCAGAATCTGAAATTTGCCGGATTCAAGCTTGGCCACATCTAAAAGATCGTTAACCAAATCCAACATGGAAGCTGAATTGGTCACGATCAAATCCACAAACTCCTGATATTTTTTTTGTTCATTTTTGATTTTATCTTCGCGGAGCAAATTGGCGATGGAACGAATCCCGGTCAAAGGACTTCGCAGTTCGTGAACCATCATGGAAGTAAAATCATCGCGCATCTTCTCAATGGCCTTTTCTTTGGTAATGTCATGAAACAAAACCACTGCTCCCAATGGTTCATTTTCCGAATCTTTAACCGGGCTAATCAACACGCGTAAAACTTTATCATCAAGTCTCAACTGTTCTTCCACCTCCAGTTTATCGAACCTTAAACTCTCTTCGATTTTGGTGCGTAAATCCATTTTTGACGATAGCCGATTTAACACGTCCAAAATATTCGGTGAGGGTTTATCTATGGCCAACATTTTAGCGGCCGCGGGGTTAATGACCAGGAGGCGGTTTCTGGTGTCCACCATCAAGACGCCATCAGCCATGGATTCAACCATGGCATTCAGCTTACCTTTTTCCTGATTTAAAATATTTTCCAACTTCGAAACCGCGGTCGAGGCCTGATTCATGATCGTAAACAGAATGGACATTTCCTCTTCTTTATATAAACTAGCCTTCGATGAGGCCACGTTTAACAAACCCACGGGATGAGCATTAATAATCACCGGGACATTAAAAAACGATCTTATCTGAGCCTTATTGCTTTCATCAGTCACCGTACCCGAAATGCTCTCGTCTATATCCTGGGGTTTAATTTCTTTACCAATCAGAGCAGCCAAAGCTGCGATCATCCGATTTTCGACTTCGTCCACAAATTTTTTGCTGACTGACTCTTCCACAATACAATGAAAAATTATTCGACCCTCATCACCCAAAATCAAATATGAAACTGTGGAATAATCCAATAATTTTCGTAAGGAACCCGTGATCACGTCCACAATTTTCTGCACGTTTAAGGAATAGCCGATACGCTCAGCCAGTTCTTTGAGAATGGAAACCTCATACATGCGGCGCTGCATCTCGTGTTCTTTCAGCTGCAGGTTATGATGCATGCGGCGGTTTTCAACCCAAATAAAAATAAAGACAATCACGGTATAGATTGCCAAAGCCAATAAAAGTTGTACTGAATCCAGCTGGAACATGGGCTTTAATTTTTCTTTTTTGTCTCGCTTCGGCTAAACTTTGGTGCCGCTGGCTATTTTGGAAAAACCCAGACCTAAAAAAATCAAACCGATCAAACTAAACGCGTCTTGCACTAAAGCTAAATTGGATGTCAGTTGCACTATTTTAAATCCTGTCAAAATTCGCTCAATAATCGCAATGGTCACAAACAACATGCCGATTCCTAAAAAACGCACGGCTAAACCGTTGACACCACCATACACTTGCGTATGAATCCAGAGGTTATAAAACGCCCCAACAATGATCGCCGCGACGCACCCTTGGATGATATAGTTGGCTTCCGAGACAAATGGGTACATATTTATTTAACTACGTCAACACCTGCCCGATGCCGTTCCATCACAGCTTTAATCTTACTGACCAATTCTTCCAACCGATAATTGGCTTTAACTAGATAATCCATGGCCCCAAGAGACAAGGCATCAGAAACCTTATCGTAATCAGAAAGATTGGTGAGAATTACCACCGGGATTTCTTTTATTTCCGGATTATCTTTCATCTGCTTTAAAGCCTCAATCCCATCCAAGCGAGGCATCACCAGATCCAGGAGCACTAAATCCGGTTTTTCCGAAACTGTCTTGGCCACGCCCTCCACCCCGTCTTTGGCGCCCACGACTTCAAAACCTTCCTGTTTGAGCTCTTCGGAAAGGGCAGTTAATAAGATTTCCTCGTCCTCCACAATCAAAATTTTGGTCTTTTTTTCATCCATAAAGGTTAAATTATATATAATTTATTATAGCATAAACCTGGTGGGCAGGATAGGATTCTCACAAGCGCCTTAGGGCGCTTGGTACAGGGCAGCGCCGAAAGCTGCGCTTGCTCGCTTTCGTCGGCGTTCGGCTGCGTCTGAGGACTTACCTCACTGCTGCCCGTTCGAATCCAAACAGGCTTATTAAATTCTTTGGTGGGCAGGATAGGATTCGAACCTATGAAGGCGCAAGGCCAGCAGATTTACAGTCTGCCCCGTTTGACCGCTTCGGTACCTGCCCACGTTCTTGGAGCCCCCAGGTAGAATCGAACTACCGCCTACGGTTTACAAAACCGTTGTTCTGCCACTGAACTAGGGGGGCTTAACGATAAATTATAGTTTATATTTTTAGTTTCATCAACTTCTCTCGCGCGGGTTTGTTAGTTGGCTCTAAAACCAAAATCTGCTCCAACACTTCTTCGGCTCTGACGTTATTCTCCAATTTGACATAAGCGTCGGCAAGCAGGGTGAGATAATGCGGGTTGAGCTTATCCAACCGCAAAGCTTCAGTGAGTGCTTTCACGGCTTTCGGGTATTCATCCAGCGCTTCTAAACTGAAAGCTAGATTAACCCAGCGGGTCGGGATTTTATTATTGATGCTCAAGGCTTTTTCGTACGCGCTCACGGCTTTCTGATATTCCTTCAGGGAATAATGCGCCAAACCTAAATTGCTGTAATAAATATCTTTGGTCGGATCAAGTTTCGTCAAGTATTCATAAGTCTGCACCCCATCCGCATAATTTTTATTTTGCAAATATAGTCGGCCCAGATGTTCGTAAGCGCTGCGGTCATCCGGATTCTTTTTGATGGCCTGCAAATATAATTGTTCCGGATTTTGACTGAAGGTTGGTTTGATGGTCAGATCCGCGGCTTCCGGTAACCATTGCGGTTCGGCAGCAGAAGAACGGATTCGGATCCGAAAAACACTTTTAACTTTTTCGTACTGACTGTGAATGGTTTTACTCGTGGCTGGCGCCAGGTCTTTCGCTTCCAAAATAAAATGCCAGAGTTTATCGATTATTGCCGAAAGCTTTTGCCGAAAATATGGCCAAAGATCATGATGATACGTGGCCGTGGCAATCCGAACTTTGATGTTGGGCCGGCTACTAATCTGCCCAAACTTAGCCAGAAACATGCTGACTAATGTCAGAAGCGAGATCGCGAAGATGATTGTCGCCAAAAGCATCATTATTCAGCTCCTAACACAAATCTTGTGAATCTGCGGACTTGGATATTTTCTCCAAGTTTGCCAACTGTTTCTGCAACTAAATCTTTAATTTTCTTATCCGGTTCACGGACATACTGCTGTTCCAAAAGATCGGCTACATCAGTCGGTTCAATGGCGGCCACTTGCATAGCAATTTCTTGCCCCAACTTTACAAACTCTTCGTTACGGGCCACAAAATCGGTTTCACAATTCAGCTCAACCATAGCGCCAATTTTATTGCCAGCGTGAATGTATGAGATGACAATCCCCTCTTTGGCGACACGTTGGGATTTTTTAGCCAGAGCGGTATGGCCCTTTTTGCGGAGAAATTCAATAGCTTGACCAAAGCTTCCGGTTTCTTGTAAAGCTTTTTTGGCATCCATCATGCCGGCGCCTGTGGCTTCTCTTAATTTTTTAACGTCTTCGGGTGTAATATTCATAAGTTTTCAGTTTCTAGTTTTTTTAATTTATATTGAGTTTTCAGTTTCTAATATTGATTATTAGTAATTCACTAAAAACTTTAAATTGAAAATTATAAATTATTTCGCTACCGCCGCGCCTTCCGTCTGCGTCATAATTGTCTGTTGCATTTGGTTACGGCCTTCGTTAATCGCTTCCGCCATGACCGTGGTCATGTAACTAATCACCTTAATCGCATCATCGTTGGATGGGATCATGTAGTCAATCTTGGACGGATCCGAATTCGTATCCACCAATCCAATGACTTTCACTTTGGATTGGCGGGCTTCTTCCACGGGAATGTGATCGTACTTGGTATCCAGGACAAAAATCGCGTCCGGCAATTTTTTCATATCTTTAATTCCTGAAAAAAATGTTTTCATTTTCTCAACTTCCCGGGAGATCATCAGCTGCTCTTTTTTCGTGTACTTCTGGATTTCGCCATCCGCAATCATCTTCTCATATTTTTCCATCTTCTTGATCGTGCGCTGAATCGTGCGGAAATTCGTAAATGTCCCGCCCAGCCATCGCGTGACCACATATGGCATACTGCAAGATTCCGCAGCTCGGCGGACTTCTTCTTTGGCTTGTCGTTTGGTCCCCACAAATAAAACCGTCCCACCTCGTGCCGCGACATCACGGGCAAAACTCAAAGCTTCGGTCAGCTTGCCTTTGGTTTTTTCCAAATCCAAAATATGGATGTTGTTGCGCGTGGTGTAAATGTAACCGGCCATTTTCGGATTCCAAAGCGACTTTTTATGACCAAAATGCACGCCAGCTTTAAGCATCTCCATCAAGTTGATGGTTTTCATAAACGTATAGTCCTTCTCGCCCGCCGAAGCTTTACGCGAAGGCGGGACTACTTCTGTTTCCGTCATCTACTCTGGGATTTCCGAGGTTCATTGTCTTGATCCTTGGAAACAGGCCCCAAACGCATCAGCCACCGCTGTTAGCGGGGTCCCGCCGTCGTTTACCTAAACGTTGGTGGCGGGAGAAACATGTATGATTAATTGACCTGTAGATTCTAACATAAACTCGAGTACCAGTAAAGGCTTGGCTTTTGCTGCCGGCAGGCAGGTAGAGCGTGCTCATGACTAAAGTAATTACTTTAGTCATGACTTAATCACTTGCTAAAACAAGTGTTTATCTCTAGAGATAAAAAAAAGCCCCAGGGAATAACTCCTGAGAGCTTGGTGTGGTCAAACGGCGCGCAGTTGGCGTTCTTCTTTGTATTCCTTCCAGTAAGCTTGGTATGGTAGGGGCTTGAGCCGGTAGACTCTCATTGCCCAGGCCAGCCGTCGGTACTGCCTGACGTACCTTTTTCTGGCGAGTCGATGTTGCCAATCAGGACTTCCGATGGCCACGTGGCGATTTTCGTCATCCCGCGCGCTTCGGATGCGTTGGGCAATTCGCTCTGCTTGATTGAAGATAAACGGAACCCTGTCCTGATAGAATTCCGACCCAGCCCGAGAAGGTTCAGGCTCTTTTCCGCCGATAGCATCATTAACGATCCACCAAGCACACGTTTCTACGATTGCCCGCCAAAGCCAGGCAAAGGCAAAAAACCATACGAAGCCGCGCGACAACCAAAGAAAAACGTTCGCGTTCTGCAGAAATGCTTCAGCCGTATCAAACCAATGCGCCATTTCATTTCCTCCTCAATTAAGAGCATTACGAAGGTACTCGTACGAATGTTCACGACAGAACACAATCTTTATTCCTCCGGCGTAAACATAGCCCTTCTCGGGCAGGTCTTCAAGTTTGATTTTCGGCTCCGTGTTGTGTCTTCCGATTCAATCCTGTTGTAGCCTTTTCGTCCGCTTCTTGGCGCGACTGATCTTACAGAAAATGACGAAGCCTGGACCCCAGGCAAACACGGCCCACAAGAAGAGCTCTGTCTATTTGTTCAAGGTTGTCCTCCTGTCTATATGATTACCAATCATAAACATTCTTGACCCAAGTGTCAATCTATGCTATGATTCTCAAGTTATGAAAAACGAGATTCACCCACAATATTTTACGAATGCCAAGGTCGTTTGCGCCTGTGGCAACACCTTTATCACCGGTTCCACCAAACAGGAACTGCATGTTGAAATTTGCTCCAACTGCCATCCCTTCTATACCGGCCGCCAAAACTTGCTGGACATTGCCGGGACAATAGATAAATTCAAAAAGCGCGGAGCCAAAGCCGCGGAACTTAAGTCCAAGCGAATCGCAAAAAAGCTTCAAGCCGCTTAACATTCCAAAAACCACGCCCAAAGGATATACTTACCTCAGGCGTGTTTTAATTTTATGAATCCCGTTAGAAATTCGAACGCAGCAAGATCCTGCATAGAATCACAATCAACGGGAATAGTATAAATTTAAAGATTATTTAACTAATCAGAATTTCTAAAACGGGATGAACATCCAATACAATCACCTCAAACAAGAATATTTAAAGATTCTTAAAAAACTCGAATCTGTAACTGATCGCAACGAACTTGCCAAACTCGGCAAACGCCAATCAGAGCTTTTGCCTTTGGTTGGAAAAATTGATCGCCTCGAAAAAATCCAAGCCGAAATCGCAAGCCACGAAAAAATGATTGCCAACAAATCAGAGTTGGCTGAGATGGCAGCCTTAGAGCTTCCTGCTCTGCAATCAGAGCGGGAACAGCTTTCAGAAGATCTCAAACTCGCCATGCTCCCCAAGGATCCTTATGATGAAAAAAATACAATCGTGGAAATCCGAGCCGGGGCCGGAGGTGACGAATCGGGACTCTTTGCCGCGGAATTGTTCCGCATGTATTCCAAATATGCGGAGTCCTTAAAATACAAGGTGGCCATTCTCTCTTCCAACAGAACATCTATTGGCGGCTTTAAAGAAATTATTTTCGAAATCCTTGGTCGCGGATCTTTCAGCAAATTCAAATACGAGTCCGGGGTTCATCGCGTGCAGCGAGTGCCTGAAACCGAAAAATCCGGACGGGTCCATACTTCCACGGTGACCGTAGCCGTGATGCCGGAAATTGAAGAGGTGGATTTTAAAATTGATCCCAAAGACATAAAAATGGAAGCCACCACGGCGTCGGGCCACGGCGGTCAGTCGGTAAACACAACTTATTCCGCAGTCCGCATGACACATATCCCCACCGGCATCATGGTCGTGATGCAGGATGAGCGATCACAGGCGCAAAATCGTGAAAAGGCTATGGCGGTACTGCGCGCCCGAGTGCTCCAGCTTGAAGAAGAACGGAAAAGAAAAAAATTATCAGACAAGCGCAAAAGCCAGATTGGCACTGGGGATCGATCAGAAAAGATCCGGACTTATAATTTTCCGCAGGATCGTATTACAGATCATCGGATCAACCAAAACTTCAGCCAGATTCAAAGCATCATCGATGGCAATTTAAGAATAATCACGGACGCGATGGTCGCCGAAGATCAGAAACGACAGCTGGAATCATTAGCAAAATAATGTTTCTATCCCATTGCGAGGAGCCGCTTTATCTCTGAGATTAAATCTCGGCGGCGACGTGGCAATCACTCTTATGAGGGATCGCCACCCGCCCGAACGTTCCGTTTCGGAACGGGCAGGCGCGACTGCCAAGATTAACACTTAATAATCAAGCAGTCGCTCGCGATGGTTGCTTTATGACTATTCACCAACTTCTCAATATTGGCACAAGCAAGCTTAAATCCAAAAGCACCTCTCCTGCTCTAGACGCGGAGGTGCTTTTGTCGTATGTACTCAAAAAGTCTAAAGAATATTTGTACATCAATCCCAAAAAATATTTAGTACATACCCAGGTACGTACCTATTTGAAACTCATAAATAAACGTGTCCAAGGCTGGCCGGTGGCTGACTTAACGAACCAAAAAGAATTTTACGGATTAAAATTTTACGTGGATAAAAATGTCTTAATCCCCCGCCCTGAAACGGAAGGCTTGGTGGAACACGTTTTAGAACACATAAAAAATATGTCAGGCTTAAAAATTTTAGATATAGGGACAGGATCTGGAAATATAATAATATCCATTGCGAGGAGGAACGTTCCCAAGAACGTTCCGACGAAACAATCTATAATAAGATCGCCACGTCCCGACAAGTCGGGACTCGCGATGGGTAATAAATTTTTCGCCTCGGATGTTTCATCCAAGACTTTGATAGTTGCCAAAAAGAATACCAAACGACACAAAGTCAAAATTACTTTCAAACAAGGGGATCTTCTAAACCCTTGGAAAAACAAACACTTTGATATTATTGTTGCCAACCTACCCTATTTAGCCCAGGAAACTGATCCCAGTACCAAATTTGAACCCCAAAACGCATTGATCGCTGAAAAAAAGGGTTTGGCTTTATACGAAAAATTGTTTAGGCAACTTTCCTCACCCCTCTACCCTCACCCCTCTACCCTCTTTCTTGAAATCGGCTACAAACAAGCCCAGCAAATCAAAAAGCTGGCAAAAAAATTTCTGCCAGCTTCGGAAACCAAAATTTACAAAGATTTGTCCGACCGGGACCGTTACGCGATTATTTCGCTTTAGGAGCTTTTTCAACCTTCTCCGGTTTCTCGGGAGCGGCTTTTTTGTCAGCAGGCTCCGCACCTTCGGCCACTGGTTCTGGTTTCACCACACCTTCAACTTTGGTCACGTCTTCGGTCACTTTTTCTTCCAAAGCCTTCATCTCTTCATCGGAACGCGGCGGGGTTGTGGTCACCAAGACTTCTTCTGGTCGGGCCAGAATTTGGACTTTGTCTGAAACTTTAATGTCAGAAATCCGAATTGCGTCTTCAAAAGTATTCAGCGAGCTAATATCAATTTCAAAAGAATGTGGAATATCCCCAGGCAAACATTCAACTTCAATTTCTGACAAATTTTTAACCAAAGTTCCGCCCAGGGCTTTGACCGCTTCCGCAACGCCCACGAAATGTAGCGGCACGTGAACTTTCAACTTTTCAGTCATATTCACCGCGTAAAAATCCACGTGAATCGGGTGGTCATGCAAATAATGATTCTGCACATCATGAATCAGCACGGCCTGGGATTTACCATCCACGATCAAATTCACCAGGGTTGATTCGCCGGCTTGTTTGAAAGCTTTGGCAAAATCCTTTTCCGAAACTTCCAGCTGGGTGGTTTTGGTGTTGTGCCCATACAAAACTGCCGGCAGTTTGCCTGCGGTTCGAAGTGATTTTACTCTTTTGCCAGAAACCTCACGCTTCGTGGCTTGAATTGCAATTTGTTCCATAAAAAAATAAAAGCTGTCATATTATAACAGCGAACGACCCTCTGGTCAACCGCAAGTTATTTGAGTAAAGTTTTGAAATCGCCGTTAAATCCCTGCAAGAATTGATGCGTGGCCAACACCTCGTCAGTCGTGATTGGATTGGCGTTTTTAAATTTGGAAGTATCTTGGCTGGTTAGGTCTGTCACCATGCCAATCGAAAAAATTTCCGGCCCGTCAATGGCGATGGAGAAAACTACTGAACTCTTGCATCGTTCGCAGTCAGTGTGCACCAACAGGCTTCGTCCGGAAAGCGGCTTTTCTTCGCCCGTATCAATAACCTTAGTTTCTTCCGGCTTATAACGCTGGCCACAGACTGGGCATTTGAGGATGTACGCCAGCCACTGGGTAATTTTGTTAAAATCGAACTTGGCCATAGTGATTTAATTGTAGAACGATAAAAACCTTGCGTCAACTTCCGAATTTAACCGCTTTTTGCCGCGCGATCACGCTTTGGGCCAATCCCAAAGCGCACATGGTAGTCAGAAGCGAAGATCCCCCATAACTTAAGAGTGGTAAGGGAATTCCCGTGACTGGCAGTAAGCCTAAATTCATGCCGATATTAATGGTGACTTGGGATAAAAGCATAAAAAATATTCCTAAAGTCAAATACATGCCAAAGTTATCGCGCGCGTGCTGGATGGCTTTGATGAGTCGGAAAAACAAAACAGCGAACATACCCAGCACAAACGTACTGCCGAGCATTCCCAATTCTTCCGCCGTTGAGGCAAACATAAAGTCCGTTTGCCGTTCTGGCAAAAATTTCAGCTGGGATTGCAGACCCCGGCCTAGTCCTCGGCCACTAATGTTGCCGCTGCCCACCGCGATGATTGATTGCAGGACGTTATAGCCGCTACCTTGCGGATCTGACTTTGGGTCCAAAAAAGTATAAATTCGATCTTTTTGGAAATCTTGGAGCAGAAAAAACCAAGCAAACAAAGACAATACAATCAATGACAACAAAAGCCCAACCAAATGTTTTTTTCTCATCCGCGAAAAAAACAACATCCCAAGCCAGGTAAAAAATATGACTAGGGCGGATCCTAGGTCTGGCTCGATAAAAATCAGAGCGATGGGAATGCAAATATAAATTGCGGACAACGCGACATATCGGACATCTTTTAACTTCTCCCCGTGCTGGTCTAAAAACTTGGCCATGATGATGACCATGACTAGTTTGGCGAACTCCGCCGCCTGCAGCCTGATGATTCCAAAATCAATCCAACGGGTTGAGCCGTGCACGCGATAACCCCAAAACCAGGTCAACAATAATGCCAAAATTATGAGAATATAAAGCGCACCCGTGATTTTCTTCAGTTTCCTATAATCTAAAAATGCCAACAAAAACAAACCAACAAATCCAGCGGCGGCGAAGATCAATTGCCGCAACATCAGATTCGTCGGACTTTCCAGAGTGGTGGAATAAATCATGAGCAACCCTAAAATCAAAAGCAGGGTGCTGGCGCCAAAAATATAAAGATCAAAATAACGAAAATTACTCAGCCAATTGCGCATGTTTGGCAATTACTTACTGATTATCAAATGGCGAGACGCCTGGTTCGGTGGAGAAAATACTCGGATCAAAAATATTTATTTCCGGATAGATTTCCGCGCGCTGGGCTCCAAAAACGCCAGCCGGCCAGGGCAAATACTGAAAAGTCCGGGTCTCCCCTGATCCCACGTCATTAATATTGGTCGAGTTCACAGCCACAATTTGGTTTTGATTATTAAAGACCGCCACCGGCAAATTGATAGTCTTAATCTTAAACGGCGTTAAATTCCTAATTCCGGCGGATACTTCCAGGCCGGAAGCCAGATTCTGAACCGAGACTCGTTCTAATCGGTAATCAAACTCGACCTCGGGTTTACGCTGGAAACTGGATTGACCGAAAGTCAACACAATTTCGTCAGGCGTTTGGTCTGCAGAAAATCTTGAGAACACGAGCAACTTTTCCGAAGACGGTAAAATAAAAGTCATCCCTTGAATTTTCGTAAGCGTGGTTCCGCCAAAGGTTTTAAATTCCGCCGAATACGTCTGGCTGGCAACCCCCAAGTCCAAGTTGATATTTTTAATTTTGACATATCCCGAATACGCATTGTTGGATAATGTCAGAATCTTTTTTTCTAAAATTTGCAAGGGTTGTCTGGTGACTTCTGAGTGAGAAACTTCCGGTGGTTCGTATTTAGAAAATGATTTGAAAAACGCAAGCTTGGCCAGAAAATAAACGGGAATTAAAAGCACCAGCGTGATACCCAGGGCGTACCACAACTTTTTGTTGACCAAGGCGACCTTGTCGCCGATGACCAAAAAAAATTCTTGCAGCCGGTCATTATCAAACATTGCCATTTATGTTTCGTGTGTGTTTAAAATCTCTTTAATTATACCACAAAATTGGCAAATTATCGGAAGTTTGCCATAATGGGATAAAATATGTCCCAATTCACACATTTACATGTCCATTCACACTACTCACTGCTTGATGGACTATCTAAAATTGATGAATTAATCAGTCGGGCCAAACAACTTGGCATGGACAGTTTGGCTTTAACCGATCATGGCGTAATGTACGGCGTGATTCCTTTTTACAATGCTTGTCTAGACGCTGGCATCAAGCCGATTATTGGAGTCGAGGCCTACATCGCACCCCGAAGTCTTTCGGATAAAAGTGGCAAGCTTGATTCTGATTATCATCATTTGACTTTGCTTGCGCAAAACGAAGACGGATACAAAAATTTGCTTAAATTAACAACCATTGCCCACTTGGAAGGATTTTACTATAAGCCGCGGATTGACTTAGAAGTTTTAAAAAAACATTCAAGCGGTCTGATTGCGCTTTCAGGGTGTGCCCGCGGCGAGCTGGCGCGAACTGTATTAAATCATTCCGACGCAGAAATCAAAACGGTGTTGCAAAAATATCTAAATATATTCGAACGAGATAATTTCTACATTGAAATCCAGCGCAATAGCAGGCTTGCAGATCCGCAGGAAGAAAACTTGCTAAAAAAATTAGTGGCTCTGGCACGCCAGGAAAACTTAAAGTTAGTCGCCACGGCTGATTCGCATTATATTCATCCGGAAGATGCCGAAGCGCAGGACATTCTCATTTGTATTGGCACCGCTCGCACCGTGAATGATACCGACCGGTTGGACATGCGCGGCTACGATTTATCGCTAAAATCGGAAACCGAAATGCTGGATCGGTTTAAAGATGTTCCGGAAGCGGTTAGCAATACTGCCCTGGTGGCTGGTAGATGCCAACTTAAAATTAAAACTGACCAACGATATTTCCCCAAAGTAGAAGTGCCAGCCGGACTCACTTCGTCTGAATATTTGCGAAAGACAACTTACGAACGGGCGCTGGCGCTTTACGGCGACAAAGATCGGATGATTGCCGAAGACATAAAAACTCGGATTGACTATGAACTCAACATCATTCTCAAAAAAGGTTTTGACACTTACTTTCTTATGGTCGCGGATGTGGTAGAGGCGGCCCACAAAGTTGGGGCGGTCACCAATACTCGTGGTAGTGCGGCTGGAAGCATTGTCGGAAGAATTTTGGGAATTACGAACGTGGATCCTTTGTACTATGAATTACCGTTCGAGCGATTCTTAACCGAGCACCGGCCAACGCCGCCGGATATTGATTTGGATATTTCGGACACCCATCGGGATGAAGCCATTCAATACATTACGCAAAAATATGGCCCGGATAAAGTTGCGCAAATTATCACATTTGGAACCATGATGGCCAGAGCCGCGGTTCGAGACGTGGGTCGGGCGTTAGGGGTTGCTTATAGCAAGTGTGATCAGATCGCCAAAATGATTCCCTTCGGCAAGCAGGGCTTTCAGATGACCCTGGAAAAAGCTTTGGATTTAAATCCTGATTTGAAAGCCGCTTACGATCGCGATCCGGAAACCCAAAAAATTCTCAAAAACGCGCAAAAGTTAGAAGGTGGCGCGCGCCACGCCTCGGTCCATGCCGCGGGTATTGTCATTACGCCAACGCCCCTGACTGACTACATGCCCCTCCAGCATGAACCAGATGGCGAACGCATCATCACGCAATATGATATGTACGCTTTAGACATCAACGCCAACAGCAAAGCGATTGGTGTGGTCAAACTTGATCTTTTGGGCATTCGCAATTTATCCATTCTGGAAGCGTCAGTCAAACTCACCAAAAAACGTTTCGGCGTGGACATTGATATTTATAATCTACCGCATCCTGACAAAAAAACTTTTAAGCTGCTTTCCGAAGGGCACACTTTCGGCGTGTTCCAAATGGGATCAAGCGGCATTACGCGATACTTAATGGATCTAAAACCAAACAGTATTTTCGACATTATGGCCATGATTGCGCTTTATCGGCCGGGTCCCATGCAATTTATTCCGGACTACATCAAACGTAAGCATAATCCGAAACTTATTCACTATATGGATCTGGCCTTGGAAAAAATTCTGAAACGCACTTATGGAATTTTAGTTTATCAAGACGATCTTTTGACCATTGCCCACGATCTGGCCGGCTACACTTGGGAAGAGGTGGATAAATTCAGAAAAGCCGTGGGTAAAAAAATTCCGGCCGAAATGGCCAAGCAAAAAGAAAAATTTATCAAAGGCTGCGTGCAAACTTCCGGTTGGAGTCAAGCTAAAGCTTCCGAAATCTGGGCTTGGATTGAGCCGTTCGCCGCTTATGGCTTTAACAAATCCCATTCCGCGTCTTATGCCGCGGTTAGCTACCAAACTGCGTTTATGAAGGCCAACTATACAGCGGAGTTTATGGCTTGCCTGATGACGGCGGAATCGGGTGATCTTGAGACAATTGCCGAAGCCGTGGATGAGTGCCGGATATTAGGTATTGAAGTCTTACCGCCGGATGTGAATGAAAGTTTGGCGAATTTTACTGTGATTGACGAGACTCATATTCGTTTTGGACTGAATGCTGTGAAGAATTTGGGTTCCGATGTGATCAATATTATTATTGAGCAGCGCTCGCCTCGCTTCGCAGGCGATGCGGGCAAACTCAACGGCAAATTTGATTCAATCGAAGACTTCGTCAAAAGAGTACAAAGCCGCAACTTTAATAAAAAATCCTGGGAAGCTCTGGCCAAATCGGGGGCGCTGGATAGTTTCGGCGAGCGGAATCAACTTTTAGCTAATACCGAAGCAATTTTAGAATTTGCCAAAGGATTTAGCAAACCGAGGAACCAAACCAGTTTGTTTGGCAGCGCACTCATGCCCCAAACTAAATTCAAATTAAGGGAAGTTGAACCAGCCACGAAAAAAGAAAAATTAACCTGGGAAAAAGAATTATTAGGGCTTTATGTCTCGGCTCACCCGCTGGAAGATCATGCGGAACAACTCCAAAAATTTGCCCAACCAATCAAACAGGTGGTTCTAAATAAACTGCCTTTGGCAACGCTTGGCGGTATCGTCACCAGGGTGCAAAGGATTCTGACGAAAAAAGGTAAGCCCATGGCGTTTATTGATCTAGAGGATTTAAGCGGCACGATTGAGGTCATTATTTTCCAGTCGCTATATAGTCAGCACAAGGATCTGGTTGCCATGGAAAAAATTCTGCTCATCAAAGGAAAACTTTCGGATAAAGACGGCGAAGCGAAATTTATTGCGGATGAAATCAAAGAACTGGGCCAACAAGCTCTTCCATCTGCGCCGCAATCAGTGACCATAAAAATTCCG
>MFEJ01000026.1 GCA_001779915.1 Candidatus Doudnabacteria bacterium RIFCSPHIGHO2_01_FULL_45_18
AAACTCCTCTTCAAATTCTGAAACGTTTGAAACAATCGCGAATTCGCACGTCAACTCAAATGGAAAACCATAAGTTTGAAATAAATCAAAAGCTTCTTTGCCCGTAATCTCTTTTTTGGTTTCCAAAAGTTTCAATCCCTTACTCAAAGTGACTCTAAATTTAACTTCCTCTGCGTTAAGCTCTTGCCCAACCTTAGTATTACTTATAATCAACTTCGCAATTTCTGCGGTAAAATCATGATCAATCAGGAGCTTTTGTCCGTAAGTTATAGCGCGTCTGATTAGGCGGCGCAAAACATAACCGCGATCTTTATTGGAAGGCACAACGCCATCGGCAATCAAAAACACGGCGGCGCGCATGTGGTCAGTAATAATTCTTTCAAATTTTTGACCTCGTTGTGTGGTTAGTGATTGTATCTTTTCAATGATTGGGGCAAAAAGATCGGTTTCAAAAAGATTTTTCTTCTCCTGGACAATCATGGCCAATCTTTCCAATCCCATGCCGGTATCAACCCCGAGCTTGTCTAATTTGGTAAACTTTTTATCACGATCACGATAGTATTCATTAAAAACTAAATTCCAAATTTCTATTCCGTCCACGTAAAATTCCACTGTTGGACCACACGGACCTTCGTCTCCTGTGGGACCCCAAAAGTTATCCGCAGATCCCTGAGAAATAATTTTATTTGGTTCAAAGTATTTTGTTAATTCTATTATTGATACGGAATCAGCACTAAGCTTCAAAGCGCTATCGCCGGAAAAATATGTTGACGTGATCCGTTTATGATCAATCCCTAATTCTTTTTCTAGAAATTCTAGTGCCAATTTTATAGCTTCCTCTTTACCATAGCCACCAAATGAAAAATTCCCAAGCATTTCAAAAAAAGTCAGGTGAGTCTCATCTCCCACCTTCTCAATGTCTGAAGTGCGTAAGCATTTCTGAATAGAAACCACTTTCTTCGCCGGCGCGGTTTCCGGATTCGTATAGTATGATTTGAACTGCTGCATGCCCGCGGTTGTGAACAGCACCGATGGGTCATTTTCAGGAACCAAAGAAGCCGAAGGAACAATTTTATGTCCTTTGGCTTCAAAAAATTTAAGGAATTTTTCTCGCAATTCGTTGGAAGTCATAGCACTTAATTATAACATAAAAAGCACCCATTGCGAGGAGTCCCGATTCATCGTGACGACGAAGCAATCTTAGTTAAGACCGCCACGCGCCTTCGGCGCTCGCGATGGGGCTTGCTTTTTTTCTATAACCTATCACCTACAACCTATGACCTATTTAAACAATTCTAAAGCCTTATCCATTTGCGGATCGCGTTCGACTTGCAGATCCTCCAAAGTCAGCTCAACTTTAATATCGGGATCTAACCCTATATTATTAATCCCCCGCCCTTTTGGCGTAAACCATTTGGCAACTGTTATTTTAATCTCTGAATCGCCAGTTAGTTCGCTTAACTCCTGCACCGAACCTTTGCCGAAAGTTTTCTCTCCAACCAAAGTTGCCACTCCGTAGTCTTGCAACGCGCCGGCCACTATTTCCGAAGCCGAAGCTGACCCGCCATTGACCAAGATCACAGTCTTAAAACCGCTTAGTCTGGCTACTCCTGATGTCATGTAATCTTTAGTTGCACTATTGTAGCCAATTTCTTTAACTGCTACTTGCTCGGCCTCAATCCAGTTGGAAATGGTACTGACAGCGGTCTCAAGATAACCTCCAGGATTGTTGCGCAAATCCAGAATCACGCCAGAGTAATTACCGGTCACGATCTTATCTATGGTTTGGTCCAAAAACCCCTTCGTATCATCACCGAATTCATTAATCTTAACTACGACGATTTTTTTGTTGTCAATCTGTTTAGTTTCAAACTTAACGCTTTTAACAAGGATCTTAGCGCGCCTAATGGAAATATCCTGCGACTGGGTTTGACCTTTGTGTAAAATTTTCAGCTTCACGATGGTGCCTGAAGGCCCACGAATTTTTGACACAGCCTGGTCAATACTCATGCCTTCTGTGCTCGCATTGTCAATGGCCAAAACTATATCCCCAGCCAAAATTCCAGCCCGGTCAGCCGGAGTGTCATCCAAAGGAGCCACCACGACAATCTGGTTGTCTTTTTTCCCCACTTCCATGCCAATCCCTTCAAACGAGCCGCGCAGTTGTTCGGTAAATTTTTTGGCCTCTTCGGGGTTGAAAAAAACCGTATAAGGATCGCCGGTCGCGGAAACGAGTCCGGAGACAGCTCCATACAGCAGTTTCTGCTGATCCAGCGGCCGATCCACATATTTGGCATTTAGCGCGTCCAACGCATTCCAAAGCAGCGAATAATCAGCAGAAGTATTCGGGATATCGCCTCTCGTGATTTCAATTTTGCCGTTTTTGGCGATTTTAATCCGGCCTTCGCCAGTAACGAAACCCAAACCAAAAGTCGCGACAAATAAAATCGCGATGATGGCGTATGACCTGATTTGCTTGGGACTTAAATTTGATTCAGTTTGATTGTCCATAGAGTTAAAATATAGCGAAATCTAAGTAAAAAGTAAAATCATTGATAGCCATTGACAGTTTTTGACAGATATTAACTCTTTAAATTATAATGCAAGCAACTTCGCAGTACAGAGAGGAGGATGTATAAAATACACGAACCGTTCGCTTCGTTGGCGAGCCGGCTGGTTCAAAAGACAGCAACGTCGGCTTCGTCTAAGACCAACGTTCTACTTACGGAGGTGGCGATGAGGATTCCTCACAAGCTTCGCATCAAGCTTCTCGGATCTATCGAGGAGGTGATCCAGTAATCTAGCGGTCTCACCAACTGCTAGGACGAGGCTTACCGACCTCGTTCGCCAGGGCCAACCCCCCTGGAAACCCGTGGAGGCATGATGCAAAAAATCCTCAACTCCCGATCTCGTTCTCCTTGAAAGGTTTACGACCGGGGCCGCGTCTCCGTAGGAGCCGGCCTCACCTTTCTTCGGTCCATTGCCTGTCAGTGGACTGTCTTTTTTTTGCGAAAGATATTAACTATTAGGACCAAGTACATTCGCAAGGTTATTCCCAAATAAACGAATTGATTAAAAAGCCAAATATTTTTTGGCGCATAGTGCTTACGATAAAAAATCTTCATGGCCATGTGCGCCCTTTTGATCGTAAGAAATGGGATAGTCTTGGAAGCGCCATATTTATAATGCGTGACTTCCGCTTTGGGGTAATACATAACTTTATGTCCGGCTTCTTTAATCCGCCAGCACCAATCCAAGTCCTCGCCGTACATAAAAAATTCTTCATCCAAAAGTCCGATTTGATCGATCACTGACTTTCTGATCAGAAAATAAGCGCCCATGATAGCATCTACTTCCATTTCTTGATCAATTGGTCCAGTGATGTTATAGTCGCTGAATTTTCTCAAGCCAAATAATCGCAAAAAGGTATTCACTGGGTTTGGAAATTTCCGGCGGGCTGATGGATCTAAACGGCCATCAGGAAGTATTACCTTACATCCCATGGCCCCGACTTCTGGATGGGCGTCCATATATTTGATGGACCGATCAAAAGTGTCCGGTTTAACTTCTGTGTCGGCATTCAGCAATAAAACCAGCCGGCCGCTCGCCTGCCTGATTGCGACATTGTTGCCTTTGGAAAATCCAAGATTTTTCTGGTTATCCAAAACTTTGGCTTGTAGGAACTCTGATCGAACCATCTCCACACTGCCGTCTTGGGAATCACAGTCAGAGATCAGGACCTCAAACTTAAACAAAGTTTGGGATCCAAACACCGACTGCAAACATTTCCGAAGCAGATCTTTTTCCCGATATGTAACGATGGTGACGGATAAATCCATAAGCTAAAGTATTGCAAATCTTAAGGATTAATGCTAGTATTAGTCAATTCGACAACCTGAATTTGGAGGACATGGATATAATGGCTAGTATCAACAAAAACGTACTCATGACCTTGGCGTTGGGAGAACTGATTGACAAGATCGGTGAAGATCATGTTCGTATCGCAACGAACTGGGCCTTTTACCCTGACCAACTGGATGCCGCCAATGAGTTCCTAGAGGGCTACTGGTCAGACCCGACTCTTCAGGAGTGTTTTCCGGGCAAGGTCGGGCGGATCGTGGCGCGGCTCCAAGCACTAAAGGAGCGAGCCAAGATAGCCATCGCGGAAAAGAAGAAACGCGATCAGGAGGCAAGCATCGCCACACGCGAGGCGCTCAAAGAGCTAAGAGAGCGCCGCTCCACAAACGAAGCTGCCATTGATCCTGTCACCGCCGCATCAGCGTGAAAGTGCGGCTTTTCTTTTTGTCCAAATTTTCGGGATCTGGCGGAATAACTCTGGCACAACTTTCAAGGTACTCGTTTCAAAAATCAAAATATATCCGAACATGACAAGCTCGCGCAAAATAAATGCCGGATGCCAAACGTGTCTGGCATTTTTCAGATACATCAAAATATGATTTTTGTAATTCAAACGCAAAACCTGTGACGAAAGTTTTTGATGATGTTGGATAAATTTAAACAAATGCGAATATCCACCTTGAGACTGTCCGGCGGTGCGACCATGGAAGGCCACTGCATTAGGTACATACCTATGTACGTACCTAGAATTATTCAGCCGCCAAGATAAATCTACATCTTCCCAGTAAGCCATGAAGTCCTCATCAAAATATTCCTGTTGATATTTGATTTTTTCTAACGCTGACTTTCGATACATGGGTCCGGCGCCTGATACTCCAAACACATCGGTTTGAGTATCAAATTGTCCGGCGTCAGGTTCATTCTGTCCCCGATCTCGAGCTCGACCTGACGAAGACATGATCACGCCCGTAGTATCAATGATCTTAGTTTTTTCGTGCTTTTCAAAATCATAACGTAAAAGTTTCCCGGTTGCAGCCGCAACTTTTGAATCCTGAAAAGCTTTTAACATTTCTTCAATGTAATTTGGCTCCATGATTAAATCTGGATTTACCAACTGAATAAATTCGCCGTTAGATCCCTTGATAGCCAAATTGTTGCCGCCGGCAAACCCTAGGTTTTTCCCAGGATCCAAAATTTTTACATTCGGATAGTTTTGCTGTAAGAATTCCTTGCCCCCGTCATCGTTCGCGCAAATTACGGCGAAGACTTCCAAATCTTTATGAGTTTGGGCGAATACGGCATCGAAACTCAACTTCATCCACTTCTTGGTATTATAAACGACATTGATGACGCTAACTTTCATGGATGATAAATAAATTACTAACAAATAGTAAAGCCAGATCGAGATACATCTCGGCTCGGACCGTGAAAGACAAGTAAACCGTCATGACCATAAAAAACATGGCGTACGCATACAAATTGATAGACAAAAAGTTTGGATGAGTTTGCCAATATTTCCAAACAAGAGTCAGGATTCCTCCGATCAAAAATGGAATGATATAAAAAGCCACTTCACCAAAATCCTGGACAAATGGAAATAAGTAGGTTCCTGTGTTCCACCAAGAATAGAAAATCGCGCCTAAATCATAATCGGACTTAAATTGATCCAATCCCAAAATATTTGTAAATGGATCAAGCGAAACCCGGCCTTGCTGAATTGGATGCGTTTCGTAGTACTGCCAGGCGTGAAGCAAGGCTTGCTGGTTAAACGACACGCCAACATAAATCGGGACCAGAGCTTTTTGCAGTTTATTATAATGCGAGGTATCAATGCCCGTGATGCTACCCAAATAATCCGGTCCGTAGCTTCGATATTGCCTAATTAACGGCACTGCGGCCAAAACGATAATTGAAACTAACAGAAAGAACGGATAAAACTTTAAAGCCTGCCGCCAGTTTGGTTTGCGCATCAATAAATATAATGTCATGACCCACAGGTCAATAAAAAATATTTGGGTACGTGAAGCAAATAAAATCAAAAACCATATGCCAATCAAACAAATGGCAACCATGTCCCAATGTTTGCGGAAAGAAAATCCCTGATAGAAAAACAGAAAGAAAGACAATGGGATAAAAATCCGGGCCAATTGCGCGCAATAGTTGATCAATCCAGGTACTTGTTCGTCAGCGACAAATCGAAAAGCATCGGGGTCAGGTGCTAAAAGCGGAAAATTTTCGGCTTTTTGGTAAAAAAGAAATAACGCCCCCAAAGATACTCCAAACAAAAAATATATCAACCATCTTAATTTTTGTTCGGAAAAATGTTCCCGAATCAAAAATTTGGCTTTAATCCACCATGGATACTTTGCCCAAACTTTATCAAAAACCAATACACCTAAAACAAAACTTGCCAAGGAAATAACGATTAAGTACCAAAATTTTCCAGTCCAGACAAGTTCTAATGTTGACAGACGCAGCTGCGAAATCGCAACAGCTAGAAACCACACTGACAACATGAGCCACAAGGGCGAGAGCCTAACCCTTCCTCTCAAGAATTGCCAAAAACTGACAATAGAAGAAATTGTGAAAATGCTGATCAGTAATTCTTTCATAAACTATTAAAAATCTCCAGCGTTTTTCGAGCAGTAGCCTCCCAAGTAAACTGCTTTGATCGCTCAAGCCCTTTTTTAATCATCTCATTTTGCACATTACGATTGGTCAAAACCTCAAGTAATCCCGCGGCTATGTCATCCACGGAATTCGGATCAACCAATCGGCCCGCATCCCCCACGACTTCGGGCAAGGATGACACATTAGACACAACCACCGGCACCCCGGAAGCCATGGCCTCAAGCGGCGGCAGGCCAAATCCTTCGTATAATGAAGTCAGGGTCAGAAGTTTAGCGCCGGCAATCAAGTATGGCAGATCCTCTTGTTTCACATAGTCTAAATACTTGGTGGAACCATCTAACCCCACCATTTTAATCTTTTTCAAAATCGGTTCCCAAAGCCATCCCCGGCCTCCGGCGATGACCAATTTTTCTTCCACATGATTTGCTTGCTTAATTTTTTGATACCCTTCCACCAAACGAATAATATTCTTTCGCGGCTGGATCGAGCCTACAAATAAAACATATTTCTGGTAGACAAGATCGTATTTATCCAAAACCGGCTGCACTTCTTCGTATTTTTTGGGTTGAAAGGTCGAGTCTAAACCCAGATGCGTGACCGTAATCTTATTGGGATCGGCCTGATAAAATTTTATTAAATCATCTTTGGTAACCTGCGAGACTGCTAAAATCTGATTAGCGCTTTTGACCGCAAAACGACTTGACCATTCCAAATATCGCCTCATTATAGGCATAAAAGTCTGCGGATAAATCCTCCACGCCACATCATGGAATGTGACGACAGATTTCTTAGGATGCCATAGCGGCAGGGCCGAAGCCGGAATAAATAAGACATCCACGGGATGGATGATCATTTCCCATGAAAGGCGCAATTGGGTCCAAAATTTGGGAAATGGGATGACTTTGATAGAAAAATTTTTGGGTAAGTCATAAAACCACTGTTGCGGCTTGGTGCGGAAATATAGAACGTATTCATTATACGAATCCAGCCTCGCAAAATTCTTGATCAGTTCCGCGGCGTATCGCTCGACCCCGGTCGGGTTTGGCAAATTCGCCCTTTCAGCTTCAACACCAATTTTCATACTTCAAATTTCTTTCGGAAATTAATTGATGCCGATAAAAGTTCCTGATCCTCTTTTTGGAAAAACCTCAAAGCCGCTAAGCTAGCCAAATAAACCACAGCTCCCAAAGCAATCAATAGCCATAGATTCTGTGCTCGGAGTAGATAAATAATAACTCCCATCACTAATCCGGCAATCACTGGTTTTATGAAATTTTTAAAATACGGAAACGAGACGATTTGCGTCTGCACGACAAATGTATAGCCAATCAATTGAATCAGTTCGGAAAACAAAGTAATTACTGCGGCTACCACAAACCCGAATTTGGGAATCAAGAGCAAATTTAAACCAATATTAAACGCCAAATTGACCCCGGTGATCATCGCGGCAAATTTTGTTCGCTGCGAAATAATTAGCGCGTTAACCGGGACATAAACAATTAATAATGATACGGCAGCGACCAAAAGCCACAAGGCTGGCGCGGCTGGCGCAAAATCTTGTCCGAAAAAGCTGACAGTTAATCTTAAGGCCAGCAAATATGCACCAATAGTTATGGGCACCGCCAACGCAACCATATAGCGCGTATACGTGATTAGAACTTTCTTCACCTCTGCCAGATCACCGGTTGGAACTTTTTCCGCGAAATACGGATAGAGCGATGCGGCCACCACCGCGGGTACGAACGCCAAAGTGTCCCAAAATTTATACACCGCAGTGTAATAACCGTTCTCAATATAGCCTCGTAAATGAGGCAAAATTAAAGTGTCAATCCGGTTATAAATGCTGAAAATGGTCAACAGCATAAACGGCGTATTCCAGATCAAAAGCTGCTTGAGGAAAATCCTGTCAAAAGAAAATTTAAATGAGGTAAATTTTTTGTGAACAATGTAAGAATATACGATGATATCAAAAATGGAGACCATGGCTGGAATAAATGCCAGGAAAAAAATATTTCGCCGCATCAGGATGGCGGCAATCATCATCCCGGCATTGATCATGGCATTGATAAAATTCACCCGCGCGATAATGGACAATCTCTGAAACGCATTTATGATCGCCATAAACGGCATGGTCAGAGAAGATAAAAGCAAGCCCGTGGCTGTGATGTATAAAGCGTGCTTAACCAGCGGCGGATAATTGCCAAACAAAACTATCGCATCCATTAAAAGCATAAATGCAAAACCTAAAATAAACTGGATGCCGAAGTAGTTAGCCAAGTACTTTCCCGCTTCCGTCCGATTTTCACTAACCTTTTTAATCACCAGCTGCTGCATCCCCAAGTCCACGAAAAAACTAAACACCGTCAGAAAAGCGGCCAGCAAACCGTATTGACCTGCCGCCTCGGGACCTAAATATTGGATCAATCTGGTGTAAACTAAAAACAGGATGACTGCCGACAGCACCCTTGAAACCAGTAGGCTAAAAATATTCCGTCCGATATGGAGCATGGTTGCTTTATTATACTGAATTTTAAACAAATAAAAAAGCGGGATTAATCCCGCTTTTTTGGTTATATAACCTGTTATATAACTATTTCAGAATATCATCCCCAGGCATGTACTGGTCAACCTCGTTTTGCGGCAGGACGGTGGCTCGTGGGTAACCTAATCGCTTGTAGGCCGCGGCGGTAAGCAGACGCTTCAGACCGTTTTCCATTTTATAGATGGCACTTGTGGCATCACCCTTAAACACGGTTCCGTCTGCTGGCGGAAAATTATTTCCGGTTGGAATGGAAAGTATTTCTTGATCCGACAAAACCAGATGCGGGAAAGTATTTACACCGCGTTGCTTATATACAAATGCCGAGACTTGACGCTTAAGATTATCTCGAAACCACCAGATTGTCGGATCATTGGCGGTCTTGATCGCGACTTTTTCCGGGGGAGTTAAAAACGGCCCGGTGGGAAGACTCACAACTTCCGTGTCGGACAATTTCATGATCTTCGCAAATGACAAACCACGGGCTTTGAAAATTGCGCCTGAAATCGGTCGTTTCAGTCCGGTGTCAATGATATAAACCGTGGCATCAGTCTCGGCAACAATCAAAGTTTGGTCAAGCGGTGCTTCAAAGCTTCCGAGGCTGTAAGAATCCACCTCCGCTTGCGGCAGGGTGATGACCTTGGCAAACGACAGCTTACGCTGTAGGAAAACCGGTCCCGAAATTGGATGCTTGGTTGAATCACCGACTAAGAACACTGTGGCATCCATGTCTCCCTTGATCAAAGTCCCATCAGTCGGCGGCATAGGTTTTTCGGTTAAATACGAATCAAATTCGGTTGGCGAAACCAGAATCACGTTATCTAACTTAATCCCTCTTTGTGTTGCGACAAACGCTGAAAACGGCCGCTTGGTGCCATTGTCAACAACATACTGAATAATCTCACCCACTTTCTGGATCACGGTGCCGTTCGGATACTTAAACCACGTCGAATAAAATTTCCAAAAATTATAATTGCCGTTAAAAACGTGTGGCGTATAGCGATAAAGCGCGGCTGTGGCAAAATTACCCAAAGTGACCGATTGTTGATTGGCGACACCGATGTAGCCATTGGGCGTATTATCTAAAATAATCGTGTCACCTTTACGTGCGGTTCGGACGACCGGCCGACCAAATGTCCTTGTGGCAGAGTCCACCATTGGGCCCCGCCCGACTCGGACTCCATCAATTTCCGCTCGAAACGAACGCATCAGCGACGCTGCCGCTCCCAGCCATCGACTGCCGCTTGAGTCAAATGTCCCGAATATTTGACGGTAAAAGCCTAAAAAAATATCCCCACACCCTTCATAATCAGGACAACCAAAGCCAACCGCGCGATCAAGCGCGCGCTGTAAATCCGCGTCCGAACTAAAGGTACCGTTAATCAAACTTTGTTCCTTTTGGAGCATGACCAAAAGCACCTGGGGATTAAGACCCCATTTGGTACCTGCGTCATAAATTAACTCCGCTGCGGTTCGAAGTCTAGTTAAGTTGGGTTGGATATCCTCTAAGGCCACCTTAGTTAGGGTGTCTGGTTCTTTGAGTTTAACCAAAAACTCCGGAGTGGTGTTAGCCAGAACCGAACCCTTCTGTTCCAAAAATCTCTGGATGCCCTCTGCGGAGCCAAAGGTTCCCACATCCGCAAAAGCTTCATCAGGAATAATCAGTCCCGGGTTGAAAGCAGGGTCAATAGAATTTTGCGCAAGAGAAATTACCGGTCCAACTAATCCGGCAGCGACAATGATTGCTAAAATTTTTGTGCTTGTTGCTCGCAAAATGTTTTAATTAATTATCATGATTCAATCGGCATCCCTGCCGCAATCACATCCATTTCAACCTTAGGCAAAGTCACAACGTTTCGAAAATCGTACCCGCGGCTGACAAATACATTCAATGACAGAAGTCTTTTCGTCCCATTTTCAATTACATAAACGCTTGGCTCATCCACTAATTTTACCAGAGTTTGGTCAAGCGGTGAGAGCCAGTACGAATCATGGGACTGTGGAATGTGACTGAATTCGTCAGGAGTGACATTGATTACTTTACTAAACGACAGGTTTCTTTGCTGGAAGACGAAAAATGTCACTGCTCGTCTTGTCCCCTTGTCTATGACGTAAACAGTTGGATCTCCTAAAACTAAAACCATGGTTTGGTCTGGCGGCTCGTACCATTCTCCAGTTGGTAAATTGTCAATTTCACTTTGGGGCAAAATTTTAATATTGGCGAAATTATAGCCCCTAGATATAAAGACGAGATAAGTCAATGGACGTTTCATCCCCGAAACCACAACAAAAACCTCATCGTAATTTTCGGATTTAATGAGTGTTGTGTCAAGCGGTGGCAATGGTGTGGCTGTGGGATAACTGACTAACTGATTATTAGCTGCGGTTATAATATTTTCCTGTCTGAATCCTCTTTGGGCAAACACAAAATTCGAAATTGGGCGTTTGGCGTTATTCGAAATAAGATAAATCTCGCCGGTGTAAGGTGACCGAATTAAGCTGCCATCAGCTAACGGAGGTGGGGCTATCGTTGAAAGGGCGTTAATTCGGCCGCTACCCAAAAAACCGTTGCAACTTCCTCCCAGACAAGATGTTTGATTTAACCAATCAATGCTATCAGTTGTTCGAATCAATTTTTCCCGAATTTCGACGTTCGATAGATTGGGATTAGTTGATTTGATCAGCGCCGCCACGCCTGAGACTATGGGTGTAGCCAATGATGTCCCGGAGCCATAAATTAGTAGATTATTGGAAGGACTGGAGGGCAGAAAAGCGGTAGACAGAATTCTTTTGCCGGGCGCGGAAATATCGATGCACAAAGACCCGAAATTTGAAAAGGAAGTTTTTTGATCGTTAATGTCAGTTGCAGCCACACCCAAGACCATATTTTTACCATTGTCTCCACAAACAGGGTAAGTCGGTGTCGCGTCTAGATTTTGCCCTTTATCCGCCTGGTCATTCCCAGCCGCGGCCACGATTAACACGCCACGATCATAAGCGTAGGTAATGGCATTACTTAAGGTCATGTTACCGCCAAATCCAGGGCCACCAAGGCTTAAATTAATAATATTAGCTTGATGATCCGTCGCCCAAACAATGGCTGCGGCCACGTTTGATGTATCCCCAGTCCCATCCGCGCCCAAGGCTTTAACCGGCATAAGTTTGACTTGCCAGTTGATCCCCGCAATCCCGCGATTATTGTTAGGTATGGCGCCGATAACACCGGCCACCGCTGTGCCATGTCCGTTGTCGTCGGAATCAAAATTTAGCGGAATAGGACGATTGATCATGACATCAAACCCATCAATGATCCGTCCGTCATTTAATTCAACATGACTTCTGTGAATGCCCGTATCTATGATTGCGACAGTCACATTGTTGGTACCTTGGGTATAGTCCCAGGCCAATGGCACTTGGGTTTTTGCCAAATACCATTGTTTATCCTCGACGATGGCGTCGGTCGTAAAAAACGGATCAGAAGTCACAATTACTGAAGCGTGGACGCGCTGATCTTCTTCCGCGTATGCAATCTTGGGATCGCGTTGCATTGACTTAAAGACAGAATCTGAAACTCTAGCTTTGAAAATATTTTGAAATAACGCCTGTGTTTCCAAACCATAGCGATCGAAAATTTTCTGGTTATCTGTGAAATTTTTGATTTGGAAAGTAATAGGGATATTCGGTTCGTTTTGCATCATTTTGTTGGGCAACAACGGCGCAAGTAAAAAAACTGGCAGAAGTAGGCTGCCGAGAATTTTTCTATATTTAATCGGAAACCTGAATCTCATTTAGTAGAATATTTGCCAATTAACGAGTTCCATTTAATAATAAACAGATCGCGTAAGGATTGGATGAAAGCGCTTGGAGGTACAGTACTCCCGCCATGTTCTTCACGAGTTATAGAAACCGCTTTGATTCGAAAGCTTAATTTAAGGGCAATGGCCAACAATTCCATATCAAATGCAAATCCGTTGATCGTTAGATGACTAAATATTGCTTTGGCGGCGGTAGCTTTAAATGCTTTGAATCCGGCTTGGGTATCATTGATATGCGGAACTAGTACCAACTGAATCAAGAGGTTGCTACCTCGGGAAAGCACAGTTCGGTACCAGGGTTGCTTCGCACGATGCGTATCATCCATATACCTGTCCCCGATCACGACTTCCATTCCCTGTTCTAAAAATGGCCAAAATGTTTCAATTTGAGAAATGGGGGTGGCGTTATCGGCATCCATAAACATCACGAATTCCCCCTGCGCCTGTTCCACTCCCAGTTTAACGGCCGCCCCCTTACCCACGATCGGCTGTTTAATTACTTTAGCGTTCTGAACAGTGGTGGTTTCAAGTTTTTTTACTTCTTCAAAAGTTTTATCAATACTGGCATTGTCAACCACAATGATTTCGTATTCATAATTCTGTTTTTCCAAATAACTATCCACATCAAGTAAGGTCCGTTCAATGCGCTTTTCCTCGTTGTGGGCTGGAATAATGACTGAAAGTTTAATCATTAAATCTTTTTTTCGAAAATCAGGTTAATTTGAGTCTTAATTATACCACAAAATTGATTACAAAGAAAGTTTTATTGCGGCGGCGAACATCACAACAGCCGCAATAAACCGTAGGGCATAAATTTTATAGGAATTCTTCTCTAAAAGTTGCGGTGCAAAGAAAGAAATCACCATTGCCAATATCATTGATAGTGGAATACTAATAATAACATTCGGAATTCCAATTTCGGAAGTAAATGCCTTGACCTGGGTTAGCATGGCCAGGGTCGTAATTATGGTAATCAGCATAACCACACCGATTTGCTTCAAACCAACTGTTCGTATTTCATTCTTGAATAGCGCAATAGTTGGCAAAAGCATCAGCGTTGTGAAAAATTGAATCCAAAAAGTCACCAACCAAAAATCGTTGTGCTGAAGCGCGCGATTCATAAATAAATTGCTAATGGCCAATACCGACATCAGAAAAAAAACAAACATCATTGGTTTGCTCAAAAAAGTACGGAATTTTAAATTCTCATCGTAGCAGACGAAAATACTTGAAATAAAAATTACAGCAATCAGAACCCACTGCTGGCCCGTCACTGTTTCACCTAAAAATAAAATTCCTAAGAGCAAGGCGAAGGCGGTTTTGAGATTGAATGATGGCGACAACACGGAAACATCAACATAGTAAAGCGCCAAAAAGAAAAAAATGTTACCGAGCGTCCAAAAAATTGAAGCATATAAAATATCGGACCATGCGCTAACTGATCCGAAGCCCTTGAATCCTAAAATTATGGTAAAAAATATTAAAGATATGACATTCGCCAGGAAACTAAACAACCAGGGGTTTTTGATGAGATGTTTGATGGTCAGCTTCTCAAAGACCTCGGCAAGCGACCAAGCGAACAACGAAATCCACGCAAAAATGTAAAATGACATAATCAAAGCATATCAAAAAATCGCCATTCTGGCGATTTTAGTGACGCACAAGCTTTTTGTGCCAAACCCACGCGGTTCGGATAATTGTTTCTAGGTCCGAATATTTGGTCACAAATCCCAGTTCTGTCTTAATTTTGGTCGGATCAGCAACTAACACTGCCGGATCGCCGGGGCGTCTTGGCGCGTATTCGATTGGGATCATTTTTTCCGTAATTTCCACGCAAGTGTTCACGACTTCGGCCACGCTTCGACCTTGCCCGGTACCAACATTATAATAAAATACCCCGGAATCGGCCTTAAGTTTATCTAGAGCTAAATGATGAGCTAGGGCTAAATCCTCCACGTGAATATAATCCCGCAGACACGTACCGTCTGGGGTTTTATAATCATTGCCAAAAATTTTCACAACCGGCTCTTGTCTGGCGGCCACGCGTAAAACTTTGGAAATTAAATGCGTCACTACCGGCGCGTCTTCGCCGAGACTGGCATCAAGACTGGCTCCGGCGGCGTTAAAATAGCGCAAACTCACAGATGAGAGCCCATGGCCTTGGGCGTACCAACGCAGAATTTTTTCAAAAACCCATTTGGTTTCGCCGTAAGGATTAACTGGTTTTTTCGGGTGCTCTTCATCCACCGGCACGTAGTGCGGCTCGCCATAAACCGCCGCGCTGGAAGAAAAAATTATTTTCTTCACATTATTCTCGACCATGATATCCAGTAAATTCAAACCATTGGAAACATTGTTCTCAAAATATTTATCCGGAAATTGGACCGATTCTTCCACGATAATTGACCCGGCAAAATGAATGACCGCGTCAATTGCATGTTCATGAAATATTCTTTCCAAAAGTTTTCGATCCGAAAGACTGCCCACGATCAACGGACAACTGACCCGATCACTGCGGCCAGTGGACAGGTCATCCAAAACAATCACATCCAAACCCAAGGATTGCAAAAGCTTCACTGTATGCGAACCGATGTATCCCGCGCCACCAGTGACTAAAATTTTCCCGCCATTGGCCATGATGTTTGGATCTTAATAAACAAAAAACCGATAAGTAAATTCGGTTTTTTGTTTGGATTTTTATGGTTAATTACATCATAGTTAACCATAAAAAGATCCGCAACTCTGATGGTTTTGTGGCTTTCGGAGGATTTAGAAACCAATTATCCCCAAAAGCTTCTTTCGGTTTCGATAGATAAAAAATGAAACTACTGCTAAGCATGCCAGCAGCAAGCTTAGATTAAGTGTGGTTCCGGTTTTCGGCGGATAATATACCCCCGCTATAATCGGCCGGTTAACATTCACGTTAATCGTATTACCGTAAATGTTGGTCATGACATTATCGCTGCCCGCAGGAAGACTTGAATTAACTTTTACACTAAAAGTTTTTTCCACCCGGCCTCCGGCTGGGATAGTCTCCGCCGGCCAGCTGAGACTCAAACTGCCTAAATTAAATGCAGCATTTCCAAAAGCATCAAGCTGGGATAATTGCAAAACATCGGACAAATCATCTTGGATGACGAAATTGTAAGATGGTGCGTTCCCGCTGTTGTAAACTGACAAAGTATAGACAATAATATCTCCCGATTGGGCTGTAACTTGGGTCGCATCCACATTGCGGGT
>MFEJ01000027.1 GCA_001779915.1 Candidatus Doudnabacteria bacterium RIFCSPHIGHO2_01_FULL_45_18
ATTTATTAAGTTTTCCCTTTAATTTTTTGACAGTGGATAATCAATCAGCAATTTATACGGTCACGGCTCATGTGACTCGTTTGGATGGAACGCCAATCACTCCTGAACCAGCCGGGCAAGCTGTTGTCCCCAATGGTTTTCAATCAATTGTCATTCCCGCAGTTATCCCAGGTGCGGAGGGACGCATCCAAGTGACCTTACAATCCGCAGGGGATGCGACGGTTGCGATTGATACCAACCAAGGTTTGCCGAATTTTCCGACTGTTAATGCCGCTGGCTGTGCCAGTCGAACGAACGTGAGCAATTGCAATGCCACTGGTCAGGAGTTATTTAGCCGAAAAATTAATATAATTGTCCCACAATAGTATTTAGTATACGGTATAAAGTATTTGGTATACGCCAACCAAAAAGCCGCTCATACGGCTTTTATACGAAATACTGTATACAAAATACCAAATACGCCTACGGTAGCTTGATTATTTGCCCCACAGTTATGAGATCGGAATTTTGCAAGTTTGGGTTGACCGCGATGATGTCGTCAACCGTTATGTTGAATTGCTTGGCAATGCTAACCAGGGTATCGCCGGAACCAATGGTGTAAACTTTGTTGGGCACACTGCTGGTGGTGGCTTGGGGGATTTTCAGGATTTGCCCGGCATGGAGAATGTAGGGTTCAGATAAACCGTTGATTTGGGCAATGGAATCCCATCTGACCGTGTATTTTTGGCTGATATTAAACAGGGTATCGCCAGTTTTGACCGTATATTCGGTAAATTCTGGCGGTGGGGGTGCTTCCTCCGCTACCCCCAAGACCTGTTTGTCACTTAATTGTGCAATTGGCGCGGTTGTTTTATTATTACTGGAGGGAGGAAGGGTTCTTTGAGACCACAGATTATAGAACAGCCCGGCACTAACTACCAAAAAAAATACCCCGGCCACAAGATGCCGCACATCCCGCCTGGTATGAGGGGTGATTTGGGCCCGAAGCTCTGGGGAAAGATGAGGTTTAATATATTTCATGAATCATGGATCATGTAACATGGATCATGAAGCAGTTTATCTTTTGGTTTCAAATTACACGTTACATGTTTCAAGACCAGTTTACGATAATAAAAACAGTATGTCAAAAGTGAACGATAAACGAATCCAAGACCGCATTACAAAGCTAGCCTCCGAGGTAAATGAGCTTAGATTTCGCTATCATGTGCTAGATGACCCCGGGGTGACGGACGAAATTTATGACTCCTTAACGCAGGAGCTAATTGAGTTCGAGACGAAATATCCACAGTTCCGACTTAAAAATTCCCCGACCCAGCGGGTCGGGGGTCATCCGCTGGAAAAATTTGAGAAGGTTAAGCATCTACATCGGATGCTGTCTTTGACTGATGCTTTTGGCGAGTCGGAAGTACAGGCCTGGGAGGGCCGGATCAAGAAAATTTTGCCTGACGAGAAGTTTGATTATTTTTGCGAGGTTAAATTTGATGGCTTGGCCATCAGCCTTCGCTATGAGCAGTCAGAATTAGTGGTTGCCGCGACCCGCGGGGATGGCTTTGTCGGGGAGAACGTCACGGCAAACATCAAGACGATCCAATCTGTACCTTTGGATTTGTCCGCCGAAGGCGGATCCGCCTTTGGCGGAGAAGTTCGGGGGGAAGTAGTCATGACCAAGCAGGTTTGGGAAAATTTGAATAAACAACAGGAGAAAGAGGATAAACCCTTGTATGTCAATACGCGCAATGCCGCGGCCGGATCTATTCGCCAGCTGGACCCGAAGATTACCGCCAGCCGCAAATTGCAATTCTACGCTTATGACATTGTGACTGATCTGGGACTTCGGACCCATCAGGAAGTGCATGGCAAATTAAAAGCGCTCGGGTTTAAGCAATATGCGTATCAGAAACATGCAAAAAATCTGGAGGAAGTATTCAAATTCTTTCACGAGATAGAAAAAATGCGAAAGCATTTACCATTTGGCATTGATGGGATCGTCGTTTCCGTGAATAATCTGGCAACCTTTAAGCGTTTGGGTGCAGTTGGGAAAGCACCCCGCGGCATGATTGCGTTTAAATTTCCGCCCGAGCAGGTTACAACTGTGGTGGAAGACATCATTGTCCAAGTTGGTCGGACCGGGAAACTGACCCCGATAGCCAAATTACGGCCAGTATTTGTGTCCGGGACCACGGTTTCCAGAGCAACCCTGCATAATGAGGATGAAATTAGACGCTTAGACGTCCGGATCAGCGACACCGTGGTGATCCAGCGGGCTGGAGATGTCATCCCGGATATTGTGGAAGTTCTACCCAAACTTCGAACCGGTCATGAACGAAAATTCGTCATGCCGCGTGTTTGTCCAATTTGTGGATCCGAAGTTTCCAAGAAAGCGGGGATGGTGGATTATGTCTGTACGAACAAGTATTGTTTTGCCAAGCAGGCTCGAGGGATTCGACACTTCGTGAGTAAAGGTGCGTTTGACATGGCAGGCATCGGTCCGAAAATTTTGGATAAATTTATTGAGGAAGGACTGATTGAAGATGCGGCGGATTTGTTTGATTTAAAGGAAGGGGATATCGTGCCTTTGGAAAGATTTGCGGAAAAGAGCGCCGTAAATATCGTAGCCGCGATTCAGAATGCGAAAAAAGTCACTTTGCCGAAATTTATCTACGCGCTGGGGATTTTACACGTGGGTGAGGAAACTGCGTTTGATTTGTCTCAACGATTTGGATCTATGGAGAAATTAATGCGCGCATCGAAACAGGATATCAACGCCATTCCAAACATCGGGGAAGTTGTGGCTGAAAGTGCGCATAATTGGTTTCTTCGCCGACGCAACCAAGATTTGATTCGTAGATTACTCAAAGCCGGCATTCAAATTGAGAAGATTAAAGTTAAACATACGCCGCTGACTGGCAAAAGCATTGTCGTTACGGGATCACTAGAAAAACTTTCACGGGAAGAAGCGAAAGAAGCGGTCAGAGAAGCAGGCGGGGATTGGGTATCGTCGGTTTCGAAAAATACCGATTATGTGGTGGTTGGCGAAAATCCGGGATCAAAAGCTGACAAAGCGGAAAAATTAGGTGTAAAAACGATTGACGAAAAAGAGTTTCTAAAACTGTTAGGCAGATAATTACAGACTTAAGTCTGTAATTATCTGTATAGATAGGTATATACTTAGGTATGTACCTACTTTATTTGCCAAGATCTTGAATATCCTTTATCATGCCTATAATTTGGGCGATGGTGCCCAGAATCTCCCAATTCGGGAGGAGGAAAAATGTCATCAATGATTCGGATTGTTCTCCGGCCAGTGTACTTTGCGTATATCGGCCTGGTTGGCCTGGCCGTATTCGTCCCATCCCGCAATCCCAGACGCTTGCTTGCAAGTTTAGTGGCCTGGGCCAAGTACCTACCAAAGAGTTGGCAGGACTCCAAAGTTAATTAACCGATGCGCTGCTGCGAGCCGCGCTTTTTTTATTCGTCCACAGGCTTGCCAAGATATTTAATATGCTTTATCATGCCTATAATTTGGGCGATGGTGCCCAGAATCCCCAAATTTGGGAGGAGGAATTGATGAGTGTTGCGCGTTTTTCGCCTGTGAATGAGTACAAAGTGGTCGTAAAGCGCCAGCTGGCGCTTACCTCGCTTGAGGACTTCGCAGTTCTACTGCGTGATGGTCATTTTGATCTGGGCAACGGTTTTCACAGCACGTCGTATATGAACCCACACGCGCTGTTTGATCGTCCTTCGGTGGTTCTTCGATTAGCACAAGATCTTCTCGATGTCATCGAGCTCGTACCTTTTTTCATCAAGCGACAAACACAAGTGGTGGCGGGTCCTGTGACCGGCGGCGCTCAACTCGCGTTCGTCATGGCGGCGTTCTTGGATGGTGTGAGCAAAAAAGGCGCCCGCGTCTTTCACGCTCCGATCCACAAAATCGATGGCAAGTTGATGATGCGCAAGCATTATCAGGAACTGGTTCAAGGAAAGCGCGTGCTCCTCGCAGACGATGTTCGCAATACAGGTTCCACGTTCAAAGAGGCGTTCGAACTTGTGAGTGCTTGCGGCGGTGAGGTAATCGCAACGACTGAACTATATGATCGCCTTTCTGTTATCCATGAGTTGCCTGTGCCGAACATTCCATTGGCTGAGTATCGTCTCGAGCAGGATTTAGTACCAGCTGATCAATGCCCGCAATGCAAGCTCGGGATCCCGATCACTCGTTTCTAAAGCGCGTAAGCTTGATCTTACGCCTTTTTTTATCCCAATTTATCCCCAAAATTCGTCTTGACAGGGGGGTATAAAAAAGTTATAATGGGCATAATGTTAGTAAAAATAAAAAGAATTATCCTAAAAAAGGCTTAATTTATGATAAATACAGGACATCTTGTGTTAAACAAAGGCGGTTTCACTGACTAGCACGCATTTTCATGTGTGCCAGAAAATGACCCGCCGCAAGGCGGTTTTTTAGTGCCTTATCAAAATAATATCTAGAGTTCAGTGTCTCCACCTACTACCTGATTAAGGGGGTTCCTAAAGTGAGCACTGGATTGTGGATGTTATCGCTAGAACCTTAACAACTAACCGGCATCTCAAGAGATATGTTTTCTCCGACGTAAAAAGTCGGAGTCCCGCACCTCGTTTTCGAGCGTCGGGATAGTCTGTCAGCGTATAGAGATGATGAGTCTCTGGTAGGCGCTTTCAGAACGTTTCGTTTCAGTGACGATCCGAACATATCTGAATCCAAGTCCTCGTCTTTGTAAAACGGGGCAACCCCTCACATTCTAATTAGGGCAACCTATTTAGAAGAATGTGAGGGACATTTAGTAATTACTGATTACTAGTCAAATAAATGAATTAAACATCTAAGAGTGTATGGTGGATGCCTTGGCAGTTTAAGCCTAAGAAGGACGTAGCAGCCAACGATAACTTCGGTGAGGTGGCAAGCAACCTTTGACCCGGAGATTTCCGAATGGGGCAACCTATCCTGTTGAAGACAGGATGTCATTTAGCCGTGGTGGCTAAGTAGACGGGATACCGCGTGAAGTGAAACATCTCAGTAACGCGAGGAAAAGAAAAAAAGGGCATTACACTAGAATTTCTAATGATTAATTTTTAATTTTAAATGAATTTTTAATAATTAAATATTAATCATTCAATATAAATTGAAAATTGAAAATTGGAAATTCTATGTATTGTCTCATTCTCCTAGTAGTGGCGAGCGAACGGGGAAGAGTCCAAACTAACTTTGTGTTTTCGATGCCTGCGCGCAATCGCAAGATTGTCGCCGGCGTTGATTTAAAGCTTACAGGCGTTGCAAGGATTAGGGTAACAACAATCATTCATTAGATCACTGTAATGATCTAGGAGATTTCAATTAGAGCTGTTTAGCCGAATGGCCCTGGAAAGGCCAGCCAAAGAGCGTGATAGCCGCGTAGCGCGAAAAACCTC
>MFEJ01000028.1 GCA_001779915.1 Candidatus Doudnabacteria bacterium RIFCSPHIGHO2_01_FULL_45_18
ACCCGAACCGGCATAAAATTCTTTGCTGGTTTGCTCAAAGGCCGTGGTAATTTGTCTTGCGAGAGGAGCTATAAGTTTATTGGCCAGACCGATTTCCACATCCTGTTGATGAACCACAATTTTACACCCAAAAATTTTTGCGGCCCAGGCCACGGGTACGGCCACGTATCCGCCAGCACAAAATAAAACATTCGGCTTAAATCTTCTGACAATTAGCAACGCTTGCATAAAACCTATAAACAAAAGTATTGGTGCAATTAAATTTTTTAACGAAAAATAGCGGCGCCATTTGGCCGCAGTGATGGCCACAAATTTAATTCCTGTGGACGCAACCATACCGCTTTCTGGTCCCTTGCTTGTGCCAATGAATAAAAAATGGGCATGGGGCGCAAGTTTTTTAATTTCTTCCGCCACCGCCAGAACCGGAGAAACCGGTCCGCCAGTACCGCCGCCCGCCAATAATATTTTCATAGAGCTTGATACAAGTTTAAGGTTTTTTCAGCCGCGTCTGACCAGCTAAAATGCTTCGAACGACTAAGGCCCAGGTTCGCCAATTCTTCCAGCTGTTTCGGATCCGTCAGTAAATTATAAAGTACATCCACCATATTTCCCAGGCTTTCAGGATCAAAATATTCGGCTCCTTGGCCCATAATCTCACGAAGTGTTGCTATGTCCGAGCATGCCACAGGAACCCCGCAGCCGGCGGCTTCCAGCGCAGTCAGACCAAAACCTTCCATCAGGGAAGGTAAAACAAAAAGATTTGCTCCGTTGTAAAGCAATTTTAAATCTTCGTCAGTAACCTTGCCCACGGCTTTAATTTTGGAGGAATTTTTAATCGCAAAAATTTGATCTTTAATTTCCGGATAAAAATCATCTGGTTGCCCGGCGATAACAAACTGTAAATCCAAGCCCTTGGCAATAAGTTTATCAAACGCTTGAGCCAACATTGGCAAATTTTTATATCGCCGCCAAACTCCCACGTACAAAAGATATGGTTTGGTAATACCAAATTTCTGTGAAACAGCTGCGAAAGCCTCTTGCTTGTCCATCATCTTATAAACTTGGCTAAACCCTTCGTAAATAACTGTAATTTTATCCGAATCAATGCCGAACCGTTCCAGGATTTGTTTTTTTGTGGATTCCGAGACGGCAATAATTTTTCTGGCATGCAGGATTGCCGAATTAAAAACTAAATGATAGGCCAACCGATGGAAAATTCGGGACATTTTTTTTCCTGGGAACAGGGTGTGGGTTAAATCATGAATGGTCAAGACAAATGGCTTACGGTAAAAAATCGGCACGTTAAAATGCGGAAAATGTACCAAATCCAAATTTTCTTTGTTTAAAATCCTAGGCAGACGCAGTTGCTCGGCTAATGAATAATGAGCAATATCTGCGACAACAATTTTGTGACCATATGCTTGGAAGGGCGCCGATTTATTGGCATCTCTGAAAAACAAAACAAATTGATTGGTTTTGTCCAACTTTAAAACCTCATGAGTTAACTCCGTAAGATACCGATCAATCCCCGAGCCGCCGCCGATCATTCGTAAATCAATCCCGATCCGCATATTTTTCCTCGACGTATGCTTTAATTTTTTGCTGAAAGTTTTTCTTGTCAAACCGCAACGCGTGCTGCCTAATCGTTTGGGATTGGTATTGGGCTGGATAAAAATTCCTTAGCGCGGTAATTAATGATTGCGGAGTTTGCTCGTTAAAAAACTCGCCAGTTGTTCCTTGGATAATCGTTTCTAACGCGCCACCGGCTCGGTAAGCAATCACGGGAGTGCCGCAGGCGGCGGCTTCCAAAATCATAATGCCGGCATCTTCCACAGTCGGAAAAATGAATGCCCGACTTTCCGAATAGTATTGGCGAAGATCTTCGTCAGAAACCCGACCTAAAAATTCAATGTTAGATTTGGCCATGACTTGTAATTTATCAATAATTGTTCCCGTGCCCGCGATTTTGAGTCGCCATCTTAATTCGTTAAACGCGGCAATCACAACTTCAATTTTTTTATAAGGCTCCAGCCGGCTGGCGGTAAAAAAATAATCTTGCTTAGACGACGTTTGTCTAAAAAACTGGGTATCAACCGGGGGTGGGATCACCACGGAATCGCGACCATAAAAAGTTTTGATCCGATTCTGCACATTCACCGAATTGGCAATAAAAAAAGTGGGTCGCTGCGCCGCGGCAAGATCCCAACGTTTTAATTTAGGTAGAAAAAATTTACCCAACCATCGAAACAATACCGGGTATGGTTGTCTGGATAAATAATCGGGATCTGTCCACAAAAATCTGGTTGGCGTATGACAATAACAGATGTGCAACTTACCTTTCGCTTTCGCGCCTTTCGCAAAAGATGAAGAGTCAGAAAGCACCAGATCATAATCAGAGAAATCAAAACTTTCTATAGCCTTCGCCATCAGCGGCAAAAATAATCGTGGGTGACTATGGACTCCTGGAAATTTATCCAGAAAACTAATCTGCTTTTTATATTTCTCAAATTGCCGATCAGTATTTTCCGCGGAATATAAAATCACATGAATTTCCGCGTCCGGCCAGATCTCTAAAAAATTCAAAAGCACCCTCTCCGCCCCGCCCAATTGATTTAAAAACTCATGAACCAGTGCTATCTTCATGTGTCGATATTACTCGAGGCAGCGAGGGGTGACGTCCCGCGGGGCCCTCAAAAGCGCGCAGCGTAAGCGAGCACTTTCGGGGAGCGGGACGGCAGGACCCCGAGCTGTCAATAGTCAACTTTAGGTTTTCGGCCGATTAAAATCAAAAAAGTCTTAAAAAGAATATAAAAATCCAGCCAGATGGACCAATTTTCAATATAGAACGCATCCAAGCGTATTTCCTCTTCAAACGATAGTTCCGGATTGTCCGAGGCTTGGGTTATTTGCGTTAACCCGGTGGCGCCCGGCTTGAGCACAAATAAATGTTTATAGTCTTGGCGGAAATGATCCACCTCCTTAACCATATGCACGCGCGGACCCACCAAGCTCATTTGCCCCAAAAAAATATGCCAAAGCTGCGGCAACTCATCCAATTTGGTTTTGCGCAGGAATCGGCCGATGGGAATCACACGCGGATCATTTTTAATTTTCACAAACGGCCCCTGTCTAGCATTTTGTTTTTCTAATTCTTCACGTAACTTATCGCCAGAGTCCGTGCCCTCGCTCATGGCATAATGCATGGTACGGAATTTGTAGCATTCAAATTCCCCCATGCCAGCCGCGCGTGGTTGATGGAAAAACACCGGACCCTTGCTTGTAAGCTTAATTAAGATCGCGATCAAAAGCAAAATTGGACTTAGCACAATCAACGCGGTCCCAGAAATCAAAAAGTCTAAAACTCGCTTAATCACTCTCCCCCAACCTTCCAGCGGGGTGCGCTTGAGAACTATGATCGGAATGCCGGAAATGGTCTCCACCGCAATATTGGTCGCGCTCGTTTCAAATAAATTTGGGACGAAATTAAATCTAATGCCATAGTCCCGGCAGAAACGAAGAATCGCCGCAGAAATTTTCTGATCAAAAAATGCGTCAGCGACCAGCAGTTCATCCACGCCGAGATGAAGGCGTAAATGGTTTAAACTTTTAAGTAATTCTTCTTGCGGCAAGTTGGACGCCAAATTAGACACGATCCGAAAGCCCAACTCCGGCCGTTTGGAAATTTCCTCCACCAACTCTTTGTTATTCCCGGCGTGTGTGATGACCACGAGCCGATGCAACCCGATTCCACGATAAAGCATCTGGACCTGGGCGAATCTTAAGATAATTCTGCCAAGACTAATCAAGGCAATGGTTAAAACCCACGTAAACAAAATAATCAATCTTGATGGGAAAACGCTTTGGTTAAAGAAAAACAAGATTACAACCAGCAATAGTCCAGAAGAAATGGCTAACACAATTTTCAAAAGCTCGGAAGAAATCCGCCGGGTGCCTTTGAGATTATATAGTCCAGCCAAAGCCATAAGCAACAGCAAAATCGGCGCAATCAGTACCAAAACTTTCACATAATCAACAATTGTTAGGGAATACAATACCGGCCGGAATTCGGAGAGTTGAAACCGCAAATAAAATGCCGTCACACCAGCCACAATGATCATGACCAGATCTACAACAATTGAAATCAAATTAAACAGTAATTCCGAGCGTTTCATCCCAGTATATCAACTTCGATAATGGTTTTTGAGTTCGCTTTTGCGAACTTGCAAAGCCATTATTTTAATATTATTTATAATCATAGCAGTTAAAATTTAATCTATTCAAAAACCATTAAAGGCAAAAGCATCGAAGTTGTATTACTGGGTCATGTCTCTTTATTATAACATAAAACCCCAACATAATGTTGGGGTTTTATCATGCTATTTCTTGAGCGAGGCACTGTTGCAAAATTAGCCTTCGCAGGTCGCCCTAGTGACCGAGAACGCAGGCAGCAAATTTATTTAAATTTGACTGCCGATAATTTTGCAATACGTGCCGAGCGATTAGTAGCTGTCTCTGCGGGAACCGCGATCGCCACCACGGCCACCACCGAAACCGCCGCGGGAACCGCGATCGCCTTCAGTTTTTGGTCGGGCTTCGTTGACTGCCAGCTGGCGGCCGCCAAAGTCAGTGCCATTGAACATTTCAACAGCTTTGGTTGCTTCGTCATCGGATGACATCTCCACGAATCCAAAACCTTTGGATCGGCCGGAGAACTTGTCGGTAATGACTTGCGCCGTCAATACATTGCCAGCGCCACTGAAGTGATTCTTCAAATCGTCGCTGGTTGTAGAGTAAGGCAAGCCTCCGACAAAAAGTTTCTTTGCCATTTCTTCGTAACCTTTAAACAAGGGAAAATTTACTAGTGCAAACTTGAACCCTTTGTTATTTAATACGCTTCCCCTCGACTAAAGGAAACAGAGGCAGTATACAGCATTATCAGGGTTTTGACAAGACCCTACAGGAATGCTAAGCTTTTGGGTCAACAAGGAGGAGGAGACATTTGCCAGCTAAACTTAAGAAAACTAATAGTCCTCTGGGTAGCGTGATTCGTAGGGCGCGACTCAGGCGCCGTTGGAGTTTGAAATTTCTAGCTGACCAGCTTGGGATTACCAGGCAGTATGTCAGCAAAATTGAGCATGGCAGTAGCCATCTTCGGGACAACGGAGCGCTTCGAGATCAGATCATCGAACTGCTTGATCTCAACCAAGCCGAGATCGAAGAGTTAGTCCCTCGACGAAAGCTGGTTTCGCATCCGCCCCAAAAAAGAACACTGGGCTGGTGGCTTTACACAGGGCATCACAGACTCAAGCTCAACCAACAACCCATAGCGCTACAAGCCCATACGAACCACTCAACAATCAGTACCCTTGAGAGAAACACCTACAAGTATCACGCTGGTCCTGAACTGCTTGGCCGTATTGGCCGCGCCATTGGCAAAAAGGTCCCGCGCCGATTCCTGCGCCGTCACCAAAACTCACATTAGCAATTCGCTCTGTGAGTCTTTTTTTATTCAAAAAAATAAAAACCCTTTTCGGGGGTTCTTATCTATGCTTTTAAAAGTAAGTTGTAAGCCGAATTCTGTCTGTCAGTTAAAAGCTAACCGGAGGCAATCATCTATCTGGTCCCGACGTTACCGTCGGGATCAAGCTACCAACCCGCCCATTCAAGGGCCTATTTGGTATTGCACTGGCAAGTAGGAATTTAGCCGTTTCACTTTCTATATTACTATAGAATTGCGACCGGTCATTCGACCGGTCGGTTTTTGCGTCTCCGCAAAAACCGTCTCTGTTCGCATCCCTTGATTACTCATGACGGGAATTACCCGCTACCTGCGGTTGCATGAACTCGCGAGGACTTCATTCAACCAACGTGTTCGGACTTTCCTCCCCCACCTTGCGATGGGAGCGATTGCCGCACTTACTTTTAAAAGCTAAGGTATTATACGCCGCTTTGACAAATCTGTCAATCCATGCTATATTTATTCGTGCTTCGGCACATCCGCCGAATTTTATTTTATTTACACATGCAAAGACAAGACATCAGAAATATCGCCATAATCGCGCACGTGGACCACGGTAAGACCACTCTCGTGGACGCCATGCTTAAACAAACCCATGTTCAGCGGAACGTGGAAGATTTGGGTGTGCTCATCATGGACTCCATGGATCTGGAACGTGAACGCGGCATTACCATCAAAGCCAAAAACGCTTCGGTGGTTTTTCATGATGTGAAAATTAATATTGTGGACACGCCAGGACACGCGGACTTTGGCGGGGAAGTGGAACGCACGCTTCGAATGGTTGAGGGGGTACTATTGCTCGTGGATGCTAAAGAAGGCCCCATGCCGCAGACCAAATTCGTGCTGAAGAAAGCTTTAGAGTTGGGGCACAAAGCCATCGTGGTCATAAACAAAATCGACAAATCCGATGCGCAAATCGATGATGTTTTAAACCGCACTTTTGATTTGTTCGTAAATTTGGGTGCGAAAGATGATCAGTTGGATTTCCCGGTGATCTATGCTTCTGCAGTATCCGGTCAGGCGTCGCTAGACTCACACAAGCCAGGTACCGATCTGGTCCCCCTGTTTGAAACTATCGTGGCGAAAATTCCAGGTCCGACCATTTTAGAAAATGAACCATTGCAGATTCTGGTTTTGGCGCTGACTTATGATTCGTATAAAGGCAAACTTGGCATAGGCAAAATTACATCCGGCACGATCAAGAAAAACCAAGCCATCATGCAGATTGCACCGGACGGCGCCAAACTCACCGGACGCGCTACGGATATTTCTGTGTTTTCTGGATTGCAGAAACAGTCAGTGGAGGAAGCCCAAGCTGGCGAGATTGTTTCTGTGGCCGGTCTGGAAGAAATCACGATTGGTTCCACGATCACTGATCCTGCCAATCCGAAACAAATTGATCCGATCACCGTGGATGAACCAACGGTGCAGATGAGTTTTGCGGTGAACAACTCCCCTTTCGCCGGACGCGAAGGAAAATTCGTAACCTCCCGACAGCTTCGTGAACGCTTATATACAGAATTGGAAACCAACGTCGCGCTCAAGGTCACAGATACAGGAAGTCCGGACACGCTCTTAGTCGCTGGTCGCGGGGAACTGCATTTGGCGATCTTGATCGAAACCATGCGACGCGAAGGCTATGAACTGCAGGTTTCCCAGCCAGAAGTTATTTTTAAGGTTGAAGATGGCGTCAAAAAAGAGCCGTTTGAACGACTCTCAATCATTGTCCCAAATACCTATCAGGGTGCAGTCATCGAAGAAGTCGGCCGACGCAAGGCCGAACTTGTGTCCATGAATCATATGGATAACGGGGAAGTCCATCTGGACTATGTTATGTCTACCAGAAATCTGATTGGTCTGAAGTCCAAACTTCTGACCCAGACCAAAGGTACCGTAATCCTCAATCATATCTTTGATTCTTATGCTGCGGCTGAAGCCACTTCGACCAATAACAACCAACTCAAGCATGGCGCGCTTATCGCCTCGGAGGCAGGGATTTCTAACGCATATGGCCTAAACAATGCCCAAGAACGAGGCGACCTGTTCATCGGCCCGGCCGTGGAAGTTTACGGTGGCATGATTGTTGGGGAAAACGCGAAAGCGGAAGATATTGAACTCAATATCAACAAGACCAAGAAACTCACCAACATGCGAGCCTCGGGTACGGATGAGGCTCTCACCCTAACCCCGCCGAAAATCATGAGCCTAGAAGAATCCATGGAGTTTCTGGCCCCAGATGAACTTCTGGAAGTCACCCCACAAAGCCTGCGCCTGCGCAAGCGAATCCTGGATCCAAACAAACGCAAACGCGAAAAAAAAGCCCTCGAAACTGTATAATCTCAACGGCTCACCTTAAGATGAGCCGTTGAATAAAACCGCCTCGGATGAAGCGGTTTTTAGTTTCAAATTATAAAATGATGGATTTCCAATTATCCAAGTACTTTTTTGCACTTGAATTAAGTTCTCCGCTCTTATTTCTGGTCACGATAAATTTATATAACCTTTTTTTGTTCGATTTTGTATTTTGTAGCTCTGCGGTAGGCACAATAAAAAATAGATTGTGTTCAAACCACAAACCAACTAGGTAATCAGCTTCTGTTTTTTCAACTTCAGTCAATGTAAAATGGGTTGTGTGGTTCTCGTTCGAAGATGAGCTAATTATTCTTTGTCTGGTTTTAACCTCAACCTTCCTTCGTAGACGCTTTTTATGATGAACCAACAAAATGTCATAACCTTTTTCATTATAATTTTTATAAACTGACCAGCCTTTGAAATTAAAATGATAGTATAAATAAAACAACGTGGACAATTCGCCTATGTCTTTTAAGGTATCGCTAATATTTTGCGAAGTTTTTTTATTAATATGATCAAATTTCATGCTTAAATTATGCCCCCTTGGGCGGGAAATGGCAATGCCTATAAAAAAACCAGCCTCGATGGCTGGTTTTTAAAATTATCGTTTACTAAATTGTGGCGCGCGGCGGGCGCGTTTCAGTCCTGGTTTCTTTCGTTCTTTCACTCGCGGGTCGCGGGTGAGGAATCCTAATTTTTTAAGCGTTCGGCGTGACTCGGGATTAAGTTCAATCAAAGCCCTGGAAATAGCATGTCGCAAAGATTCGGCTTGCGAGTGAATACCGCCGCCATGGACTTTTGCTCGGACATTGATCGTTTTATCTAAACCTACGGAAGACAAAGGGTGTATCACGATCTGCCGTAAATCCGGAGTCTGAAAATATCCTTCAAGGGATAGTTTGTTCACCGTGATCGTGCCATTGCCTTGGCTAATCTGCGCTTGAGCGACTGCGGTTTTGCGGCGTCCCACGGCGTAAAAATGCTGGCCATGAGGAATCTTTGGTACGTGCGGAACGACATTAACTGCCATGGCTTCTTCTTTAGCCGCGTGTTTAACTACGTGTTCTTTCGGCGCATGAGGTTTCTTGACGGCGTGCGGTTTTGCAACCGGCTTTTTGACTACCGGTTTTTTTACTACAGCTTCCATATTATTTAAGTTCCTTCTCAATTTTAAATTCATGCTTATCCCCGGCCACGACTTTCAATCTTCGCAGAATATGTTTGCGGAGACGATTTTTATCAATCATGTTGTAGACCGCGTCGCGAATAACTTTATCCGGCTCAGTTTCCATGCGCTCCGACAATTTTTTCGTATACAGTCCACCTGGGTAGCCGGAAAATCTGTGGTATTTTTTCTGGTCCAGTTTGCGGCCGGTAAATTTCACGAGTGACGCGTTTTTTACCACCACGAAATCCCCGACATCCATATGCGGCGTAAACGTAACTTTGTGTTTGCCTCGCAAGATCGTCGCGACTTTCGAAGCCAGGCGACCTAAAGTAAACTTACTCGCATCCGCTTCATACCAAGCCCGCTTAATATCTGTAGTTTTCGGAATAAAAGTCTTATTATTATGCATAAAATTATTCGACCAATTCCAACTGCACTTTCGGCATGCCGTCTTTGGATTTACCGAGTCTGACGATTCGGGTGTAGCCGCCCACTCTGGTCTTGTATCGGGGACCCAAAACTTCAATCACTTTTCTGGCGGCATTACCCGGCAGGGCGGCAAAAATCTGCCGTTTATTATGCAAATCATTTTTTTTGCCTTTGGTAATCATTCGTTCCACCAGAACTCTGGCGATTTTGGCTCGGGCGGATGTGGTCTGAATTTTCTCGTAGACAATTGCCGAGGCAGCCAAAGTTCGCACCAGTTTTCTGGCATGATCTCGTCCTTTGCCAATTTTCTTCTTCATCAAATGACGCATGATTATTGTCCCGGAAAAGTCGCGATTAACTTTTCAATTTCTTCAATTGATTTTTCACCCAAGCCATCCAAACCAACCAACTGTTCATGATTCATGGTTTGGAGTTGGGAAATTTTACTAATCTGATTTTTGACTAGGGCGTTGTAAGAACGGTTGGAAAGACCCAGGGATTTCAGATCATCCGCTTCCGGCGTCTTAATTCCTTCTTCGGAAGTCGCGTCCATAACCGGCGCTTCCTCGGTCTGCAGATTATCTTTACTAAACAGCGAGAAGTGATCCATGAGAATTTTAGACGCGGAATCTATGGCTTCTCGGCCACTGACTGTCCCGTCGGTTTCAATAGTTAGAATCAATTCGTCAAAGTTGGTAATCTGGCCCACACGGACGTTACGAATTTCATAATTAACCATTTTGACTGGCGTATAAATCGCATCCACGGCAATCATGCCAATTTCCAACTTTTCATGTTCGCGCTGTTCCACTGGCACATAGCCGCGGCCAGCAGCAACAACGACTTCCATATCAAGCTCGCCGGATTTGCTGTCCAGGGTGGCGATATGTAGATTGGGATTGGCAATGTCCACATCTGCATTTTTCTTGAAATCTGAGGCTTTAATTGCCCTTTCCCCTTTGACTTTCAGTTCCAGTTTCACGGGTTGTGTTGCGTGAACTTTCATCCGCAGCTGTTTGAGATTTAGAATGATCTCAATCACGTCTTCTTTCACGTTGGATACGGTGGAAAATTCATGATCCACGCCTTTGATCTTCACGGCCACCACCGCGGCTCCCGGCAAAGACGAAAGCATCACGCGACGCAAGCTATTGCCTAAAGTCACGCCATAGCCTGGATACAGCGGCTCCATGATGACTTTATATTTATTGTTGCCCAGTTCTTCAAACAAGACCTTTTTTGGCAGTGGAATGTTTTCCATAAAATTATGTTTAAAAAATTAATTATCTTGAATAATATTCGACGATCAGCTGGGTGTTGAGCGTCGTCGCCAGCTGTTCACGTGTGGGTTTGCTTAAAACTTTGCCGGAAAAACTCTTCGGATCTAGCGACAACCATTCAGCGACTTTGGCCGCGGCCAAAGTCGGGACTTGATTTTTAACATACTGTGACTTCTGCTTGATTTCCCGAATCTTAATCTCGTCCCCGACTTTAACTTCGTAAGATGGAATGTTCACCTTTTTGCCGTTAACTTCTATAAAGCCGTGCGAAACGATTTGTCTGGCTTGCGGGCGGGTCTGCGCCATGCCCAGACGAAAAACGATATTATCCAAACGCAATTCCAAAAGTTGCAACAACGAGTCACCAGTGGCTCCAACTTTCTTGCTCGCGATTTCATAATAGCGGCGAAATTGCCGTTCCAGTAAGCCATAAATCACTTTCGCCTTCTGCTTTTCGCGAAGTTGGACGCCGAATTCTGAAATCCGCTGCGGGTTTTGGCCGTGTTGTCCCGGGCGGTAATTGCGCTTGGCCAAATACTTTTCGGCTTTCTTGGTGAAGGCTTCGCCGAATTTGCGTGATTGTCGAATTTTTGGTCCGGTGTATCTTGCCATATATTAAACTCGTCTGGCTTTCTTGGGTCTGACTCCGCCATGTGGAATCGGCGTCTGATCCTGAATGGATAAAATATTAAACCCGGCGCCCTGCAGGGCTCGGACTGCGGATTCGCGGCCAGTGCCAATGCCTTTGACGAACACGTCTACTTCATTCAATCCCACTTCTTTGAGTCTGGTGATCGCCTCTTCCATGGTTTTCTGCGCCGCGTATGGGGTAGATTTTTTCGAACCCTTAAAACCGGTTCGTCCGGATGATCCCCAGACAATGACATTGCCAGAGGGATCGGTCACCGTGATAATCGTGTTGTTATAAGTAGATTGCACGTAAATCCGGCCGCGGGTAATTTTAACCTTGGACTTCTTGCGCTTGCTTGGTGTAGCAAGATTAGCAGTCTTGGTTTCTTCCGCTTTAATCGTGGTGGCTTTCTGTTGGCCCATATCTTAAGTCTTTTCTGCCGAGGATTTCCTCCCGGATCCGGCAGTTTTTCTTGTATTCCCTCTGCGGGTGCGGGAATTAGTTTTCGTTCGCTGTCCGTGAACTGGTAAACCACGAATATGTCTGATGCCTTGGTAGGAACCAATTTCTTTCTTTAATTTAATATTGCCGCTAATCTGTTGGCGCAAGCCGCCCTCGACTGTATAGTTTTTTTCTATAAATTCCCGGATCTTGGCCACTTCGGCTTCGGTCAGTTCGTGCGTGCGCTTGTTCGGGTCTATTTTCGCAGCCGCTAGGATTCTTTTTGATGCCGGCCAGCCAATGCCAAAAATATAAGGCAGGGCCGCTTCTATTCTTTTCTGTTGGGGTAATGTTACCCCTGCTATTCTAACTAAAGCCATATATGCTACTTACTATTTGCTATTTACTAACCCTGTCGTTGCTTATGCTTGGGATTTTCACAAATCACAAAAATCACGCCGCGTCTACGGACAATCTTACATTTCTTACACATAGGTTTAACTGATGCTCTGACTTTCATCTTATTTTAATCGTCTAATTACTCGTCCGCGAGTTAAATCATAAGGGGTTACTTCCACGATCACTCTATCCCCTGGTAAAATCCGAATTTTATTTACCCGCAATTTACCGGCAATGTGCGCCAGAATAATCTGTCCGGACTCGATCTGCACACGAAAAACAGCGTTGGGTAAAGATTCAACCACTTTACCCTCCAGTTCAATGGTATTTTTTTGTGGGGCATGCGTCCCTAAATCTTGAGTGCCGGTAGAAATATAGGTTTGATAAATTGCTTGTTTATGTTATCAGGAAACCCCAGTTATGTCAACTTTGGTTTAATTGGGTTAGTAAATAAAATTAAAATAGCTAAAGTTAGCCATTTTATACGAAAACTGCCTGCTATTCCTGTGCTAGCGCGATATCGATATAAATCTTGCCGTTGAAGCGCGGGGCTTTGTGCACGAACCATTCGGGCCAGAATTTCACTTCCACATTATCCACTTCCGGCTTGCTTAGTAAAATTTCTTTTATTTCGGATTCATTTTTCCCGGCTAAAATTTTGGATAAGCCGGTCGCGTCAACCTGGTACGCGGCAATGGTCTGGAAATGCAAAGCCAGCACACCTTTGCTATTGGCTAGATCCACGGTCTTAAACTCAGCGGTATATTTTTTCGCCCCGTCTGGCAGCAGATATTTGTCCGTGGACAAGACTTCATTAATTTTGGCGGTGACGATGTTGATCACGTCATCTTCCCGAAACGCCATGCCGCTGATTCTGGCAATCAGAGTCATGTCAAAACTTTCCACCACATCGCCCACATTTTTATTGGCGGTCTTGGCTAAAATTTCTTTAGTCACGCCGGAATCCAGCAGTCTTAAGCGACTCCCCTTTTCAGCGCTTAAATCATCTTCGGCCTGGGCAATCACATCCGCGATTAAACCTTCCGAAGCCTTATCAACATCGGCCTGGGATAAAACTTTCGCCGACGTTGAATTCCCCCCAGTTAAGGCCTTATCGCTAGTCGCATAAACATTGGCATTACCCAAAGCTTGATTGACCACTTGAAACTTGGTGTTAGCCGGCAAATTATGGTCATCCCCTGGTTGCTCCGCGATAATCTCAATCCCCGCGTTAGGCGCGCCATTGGGCTTGATTCCTGTAATATCTTTAGTAAATAAAAACTTTTTTCCATCCACCACCAGCATCGTCGTGGCGGCTTTCAGGGTCAGAGTGTTGGCAGTAAAATTATAAAGCGTCACGATACCCTTGGCCTTGGTCCCGGTCAATTTGATCCCTGTGGCTGGAAAGGATTTGGTCTGGGAAACCTCTTTGGTCACTAAAATTACCGGAACCTGCAATAAACCGCTATTAGCCGCGGTAAAATTTTTATCAACCGCGATTTCCAAATCGCGGGTAATGGGTTCGCTGCGAGCAAAAATTGTGACATCCGTGGAAGGCAAAAATACGGCCGTCGCAAAGACACCGACCACCAAAACGAATAAACTAAATACAAAAAATTTAAGAAACTTGGAAGGTTTCCTGGCCGAATATTCGGATCTAAATTCTCGTTCGATCTCCGGAAATTCCACCGGCTCTATGGTTTTTCTCGAAATTCGAACCCCGGCTCTATGGGGCCCCATGATATCGGAAAATCTTGACTTCCCACCGCTTCCGCTGACTCGCACAGCAAATTTTGCGGGTTTGGTTTCTGATTCTCCGAACAACACGCCCGCTTTTCTCGCCAAAATTTTACCTAACTCGTCATCAGTCGTGACCCTGACTGTTTTACCCATGGCATCGCCCACTTTTTTTATGAGCTTCAAATTGTCCGAACTGGCGAGTAACGCCGATCCTTTGTCCAGTTGAAAAATCACTTCCCGATCCCGCAAGGTCTTGAGTTGGCGGATAACCACAGCGATATCATCTCGCTTATTTAATTTGATTGTTTTGGGAGGCATATTTTATGAGGCGATTGTTGATAATTGCACGGCGTACTTCTTCGGATTATTTAAAAATTCCAATAACATCGAATCCCTCATGGCTGTCACATACATGGGTTCTTGCAGGGTAAAGCCAAATTGTTTGCTTATCGTATCCTCCACGGTCACCATTCTGACGACCGGATGCTCAGAATATTTAGGATTTTTTTCAAATTTATACCCATGTTTATCCGGCACAACATAATATGCCATGCCCTGCCGATCCCTGATCGGTTCATACATGGGCTTATAATCAGTTGAGATCCAATTTGCCGTGACCAAGGGTTGGTTGCCGATATTGACAATGATGTGGGCGTAATTTGGCGGGTAAATAACTTTATGGCCCGTTTCTGCTTCAATCGCAAGTATGGTGATCAAATTTTTTAGTTCCGGATCCATTTTTTGCAAGAAAAATAAGGCCTTGCCAGACAACACCTCATACATTTCCGGATGCGCATACTGGGTACCCGTGATTTTTTCATGATAATGACCTAGGGTTTTGTTAAACTCCACTCCCAGCATCAGCGACGGAATAATTGTCACATCGTAACTTAGGCGATTATCCTTAATTTTGTACACATCATCTGCCAGCTGAATGCCACGGAAGACACTATAAGTTTCCGGCTGAGGTGGTTTGGTGGTTTGGTCCATAAGCACGGGTTGCATTTCAGAAAATTTACGAAAAAACAGCGGACCTGTTTGTAAGGCTGGCGGATGGAGTTTGATGCGGTACTGATCATCCACTTCCATGGGTAACCCTGATATTTGTTCTAAATTGATCATAAATCTATTATGGCCTTAATTCTTCGGACCCCCGCGGACACGGCTTCTTCTTTCGCAATCTTAAACTTACCAATAATCCCGGTGTGTTCCACATGCGGACCTCCACAGAACTCGCGGGAAATAA
>MFEJ01000029.1 GCA_001779915.1 Candidatus Doudnabacteria bacterium RIFCSPHIGHO2_01_FULL_45_18
ATGCACGACAATAGCGGAAACAAATTCTGCTGACGAATTGATAGTCGGCATCGAGTCAGTGCCAATAATCAATTCGTACTCCAATCCCGGTTCGGTACCCATATAGTCCAAAAGTCTTTCCATAACCTTGTCAAAATCCAATGGCCCATGAGTCGGACTGCGAAAATCATTAAAAAATAGGGACTCCTCTCTAGTCTTTTCAGCTTGGATATTTAGCATATCTGTATTTTAAACGTATCCAGGAAAAAAATCAATTTTGATATGACGACCACTAATCCCCATGGACTTTAGGGTATTTTTAAAAGCCACAACCATACCGCGTGGACCGGAAATATAATAATGCCGTAACTGATAATCGGAACTTTGTTGTTTAATCAAATCCGCGGTTAAAAATCCGGACTGGTCGGCGATGACATAAACAACCTTGATCCCCAACTGCTTTACTGCTTGATCAAAAATATCTTTGAAGGCCAGTTCATCTGCGGTTTTACAACAATAATACAACACGATATCGCGCTTTTCATGCCGGTCAAGCAAATACTTGATCATGCTTCGAAAAGGCGTAATACCAATACCGCCGGCGATAAAAGTTAGCTTGTCATTGAAATTTTTGGGCATGGTAAATTCTCCGGCAAGCTGACCCGCTAAAACCTGGTTGCCGGAATTAAGAATCCTTAAAGCGGTCTTAAAGCTGCTGGAGTTGGGATAAAACTTAACGCCGAGGTGAATTTCGTTTTCCGTTGGCGAAGACGCGATAGTAAAATACCGTCGGTTTCCTCGAGTGTCGGAGTTTTTGTGTCCTAGGGTCCATTCCAAATATTGTCCTGGTTGAAAGTTGGGTTTTTGGCTGGGCGAAAAAACATAATCATAAATATCTTTCCCAACCTCTTGCGCTGATTGAAGGGTGAGTAAATATTTGGCTTTGGGACTGACAAGATATGAAAAAATATTACCAAGCAGCAGAGCTAATTCCGGCGTTGAGTAAACTGTACCAATGTGGAATCTTGGACCAAAAATTAAACCAATCAGTAAACCGTAAGATATTCGCCAGAATCTTGTTGGAGGCGTGGTTAGGGGTTCGGTAAGCATGACTAAGGCAAAAAAGATAACTGGTGAGTCCGCCAGGATTCTTTTGAGTAAAAACAGGATTTCCGATCTGGAGGGTGAAGACAAAATCGTGGTCGCCAGGGCTAGGATTATAAAACTAAAAACCAAATCAAACCGCTGAATTTTTCGTGTGACCAGCAAGCCACCAATTAGAACAAAAGGCAGCATGACTTGGGTCCCCACCCACCAACTGGCTGATTGACTGATCGTAAACGCGGTCAGCGCCACCGCAAATGCCGCGGGATTAAAAATATGCTTGCCGCGGATGGTTAAAATATATTTGGACGCCATACTTAAACCTGCTACCCAAGCCAAGAAACTTATCGAGCTCCAATCAATCGGAGTCCCGAATGCCGGCGGTGTGATGATCATCGCCAGAATTAACGACGTAATGTACACTGATTCAACATTGCTCGGCACTACAAAAATCCTGGAAAAAACTTTATTCGTCAGCCACGAGACAACAATCAAAACAAATACGGAAAAAACTAGATCAATCGGTTGAAACGGCACCTTGCCAAAAAAACTATAAACCACAGCCGCAACCACCAAGACAATCAAAAAATACAGCATCAGCCGGTACATGGTGATCTTATTTAAAAAATTGTCGATAAAATTAAGCATAAATTTCTTCTCTGACGTATTTACTAAATCCGGAAGTTTCTGTTCCAATACCCTGCATGTCGATCATAAATCCCTCCAATCCTGGAAATTTTTCTATAAACATAATCCCATCCAGACCTTGGGCAAACGCGGCCGTAGCCATTCGATCCGCTTCATAAACATTCGGACCAACCACAGTCAGACTCCTAATGTTGCTAATATCTTGATCCTTTTGATACGGATTGTAAATGTGTTGCCCGCGAATGTAAGTGCCGGAAGTCGCCATCCCCTGATTCTGAATTTCTAAAACTTTCACGATTTCGTCCTGTTTGAAAGGATTTTTGATACCCACACGCCTGGCCTTACCACAAGTTTGGATATCGCCTCCAGCGTCTATAAAAAAATCTTTCATACCGGCTTTTTCTAAAAGTTTGCCGGCATTGTGAATAGCCCAACCTTTAACTAGGCCTGATGGATCTAGTTTTCCTTCTGGCGTTGTAATGTCAAAATAGCCCCCGGTTTGCTCCTTAGTTAGCTCTGCTAAACTAAACACTATTTTTACCTCATGACTTGAGTCTCGAGGTTTAATTTCGCCACGATTGATTCTGCTAATTTCACTATCTGGTTTATATGTGCTGAATCGGTCATCAATCTTTTGAAAATAATCAAAAACGCGATCTAGAATTTCCGCGTTCACGACTGAATCTTCAACTTGAACAGTGATTGGCATGCCCATTAAAATCTTAGTCTGCTTTATCATCTTATTTGGCTTGAATAAGCGCCGAAGCCAAAGATACCCAGAAGGCTTCTGCGGATTGGGTAGCGCCGGAGATAATCTCTACTTCCGCTGTCTGCGACTGGATCGCGGCGGATTTGAGATACGGGATCGCGGCTTCGTTAATCTGCCTGGAAGTTGGCCGGTCATTTGGGTATTGCAAAAATTCAACACCAGTCAGCCGGCTATTTTCTATAATTGCTTTGACCTGCATGGGACCAAAAAAAGCATCAGCCACGATGCCAGTGTATTCCCCATCCTTATATCGAATTGTGTTTTGTGTCGGTACCGGCGGCTTGAGCGGCGGCTGAGAATGACCTGCAACTTGAGAATCAAGCCTCTGCCGCTCATAAAAAACATAAACCAAGAATGCAACGATTATTCCAAATGATAATAAAAACTTTTTCATATTAATTGGCTGAACAGTCCGGATGCGGACTTGCCTTTCAGGGGTATTATAAGGGATTTTGAGACATCTTCACAGAGCCATTTTGACACACCCCGGTCTGGGTTCGAAAATGACAAAAGTGACACATTTATGCGATTTTATAACTGTCACTTTTTTATAAAATGAGACAAATGAGACACTAGTAAGGCATGTTTTGAAACTGTCACATTTTGTACTATTTTGAAGTTTTAGATCAGTAAAATTAAGCGATTTGCAAATGGGACACGGAAATTCCTAGTGTCTCATTTTTGTTTCTGTTGATATTCCAATGCCATCTCCGCCGGGGATAGCCCGTTTAGGGCTTTATGAGGGAAATAATTCCAGGCATCATTGGCAAGTTCCAGAATATTTTCAAGTCCCGAGGCATCGCCGCCAAGGTCAAACATGGCGACAATTTTCATCAAATCGTCCTGATCTTCTTCGTCATAAATAATCTGCTTCACATCATCAAAGCCAAAATCGCTACCTGTTTGTTGAACCAATTCCAGCAGTTCTTGTTCGATTTCCTTACGCCTCTGGAATATTTCTTCTTTTGTCTGTTTGATCGGCGTCAGCATAATTCATGTTGCAAAAATGACCTTCGTACTCTATTTGTAATATTTTCCTACTGACCATTTTCGATATTCCTTAAAATCCTATCCGTCTGCCTAGCGAACTTTTTATAATCTCTTTCCACTCGCCGAACTCTTTTGGAAATAATAAAATACATCCCCCATCCGACTATCAATCCGGAAATAAAAATTAATATTAGATTCATAAATCGTATGTATAAACGATTAAATAAATTATCATTTGCTTAAATTAAATTTTATTCCGCATTCCTTTTAACTTTCTATTTTAAAATTTCTGAAATGTTCTTTGAACTGCGGAATGAATTGACGAATACCGCGATTGATATATTGTTCAAGTGCATCTTCTTCCTCGGTTCGTTCTTGTAGTTTATCAATATCTTCCCAGTCTGTTATTTCTTTAGCGCGCGATTTGCCAGTGATATACTTCATTGTTTCGTTAGCAAAATCTTTTATTGCTTCATTGAATAAAACTTCAGGAGAGGATTTTTCCAAATCACGCAACACTAACCCGCGATTAAATCTCACGAGATAGCCATCTATTTTGTACTCTAATTTTTTGAGAAAATCTGGCGTAAAAGGTGTTTTCTTGTTATTTGTCTCATGAATTCTTGAATAAACTACCAAAAGCTGTTGCTCTACTTCTTTAGAAGTTTTTATATCTGAAAGTATGCGAATGGATATTACTCCACAAGCAATTATTATCCACTGCATTTCATCTAAAATCTGATTGCGTAAATCACGGTATTCTGGATTTTTATCTAAAAAATCAGTTGCACTTTTCTCAATACCCTCCATGTATTTGGAAGGCTCCATCGCTAAGTACGCTGCTATCTGGAATGGATTAACTTTTTTTTTGAGAAAATTAAACATATCATTCGTCAATAAATAACAGATGTTCTAATTTTTCAAGCAAACTTTTCAAATTAGAACTACAAATTTCATCGGTTGGAATTATAAAATTGTTGGCCATGATATAATCGCGATCTGAATGGCCTACAAATCTATTTCTGTTCTCTATTATTTTTTTAATTATTTCTTCATGCTCTATCTTTTCAACTTCTTGATTTTGTGGAAAGGCAATATTAAACGAAATGGTGCGTGTATCTTTATCAAAAAGTCCAGCAACTCTTATAACTAAATAATCCTTAATCATTCTATCCATCGCACCGAGATGATTTACATCCGCATTTGATTTTGGACTCATACCAATAACCAATTCTTTATTTGTTTTGCAAAGTTCATCGAAAGCGGCTTTGCAGTTATCAACGACATATTTTAGATAGCCATCCATATTTTGTTTAGTTTTAATCTTCACGTAGCTTAAAGACTTTCGGGATTTCTCCACTTTTCTTCTTTTGTTCTATCAACTCAGACCACGTCATCCATTTCTGAATCAACTTATCATACTTCTTTGGGTCTGAGCTTTCTGAAACATTACTACCATATTTCATTAAAATTTTTGATATTCGTTTCCCGCGAGGATTTTCAAAAAGCCACTTGGAGTCAGAGGCTTGATCCTGAAAAACCGCATCCATTCTTATGGTTTGTATAATAAATTCACAAAAATCTTTATCCTTTGTCATTGCGTCATCTGCCCATTTGGGAATATTATTTTTAACTTGGAGGATTTTTTCTTTTACTTCGGCAGTAACTTTTTCAATGATTTCATCTAAGTCTTCGCCAAGTAAGTAGTTTTCTACTTGCGCGGCGAGTGTGGTGGATAAGTCAGTTTCACCAAAGATTTTTTTTGTAATCAGAACTTTCAAAAATTTGCTTAAACAAAATATCGAGATATTCAAAAATAATAATTTTTGCAATCTTATACTGCGTTTCAAAATCTTTGGCGTTATCTGTAATAGTTTTTCTTTTGAAAAAATTGAACATAGTTATTTGATTAATTATTCTATAGCAACGCCCAGAAAAGCCAAAGTTGTTAGGTACTTTTTGGGTTGATTTACTCCTGCCCACGGCGACGTTTTCAGAATTTTTAGCCAGTATATTGCCAATTTTACCAACCAATAATCAGCTCTAGTTGTGCTTTTTCTAACAATATAAACTCTTTGATCGAGAGTAAATGCAAATTTGAATAATTTGTTGCGTCGAGCGCTCCATCAGAAAAACCATTCAGTGATACTATCATACCACCAGTAGCGCCTTGAATACTAATAGTCCCAGCGAAGTCCCTCACAAACGCAGGGCCAATTTTATTCTTCATAGCCTTGCATTGTAAAATAAATTTTTCATTTTGATTGTTTATAACAATATCCACGCCTTCATCTCCACTTAACTTTGTATTAACAGCATTATAACCAAATTGATGCAACCTTTTTGTGACCTCCGATTCAAAATTTTGCCAAGATAAATTGTTCCAGTATTCTAAATTATTTTTATAAATAAAAAATTGAGCTCCTAAATATACGATAAGACTTTTATATTTTTCTATTTTCGCTGTATAGAAATTTGCAATCCCTTTAGCCATTGGGTTAACAATAAAGAATATAATAAATCCACCTCCCAGAGTAACGACCACCAAATTACCTAAGATAGACGATGCGTTTTTAACATCAGAGATATTGTATGACACTAAAGTTATGAGCATTAAGGATAACAAACCAAGCACTATACGCGCCGTATTTAAAAAAGTCTTTCTTTTATTATCAACTATTTTAATCGCATCTTCAACATTCACACTTATGTCATCAGACAAATTATTTTCAGCACGTATGTCAGTATTTATTTTTAAAAATAACTCTCGGCTACAAGGTATGCCAATAAGTTTTTTTGCTAAAAAAGGCGAACCTGTATATCTAAAAAAATCCTCCGGTGATATGTCTGATTTTCCATAAAAGTCGGAGGCCTGCGAAACGAGTCTTTGAAGATTTTTAATTGAAACGTTTTTCATGAAGGGAAATCCTTTCCAATCCAATCATCTGAAATTTCATCACATATTTTCTGGTTTAAGACTATCAGATCTTTTAAATAGCTTTCGGTAAAAGTTAATTCATCGTTAAAAAAACTGATTTTATTAACTATGTTTGCATTATTTCCTAAAATTTCAATTTTCTGTTTTTCATCATTAATCTTACCATCGGCATGAACCAAATTATTTCTAATTCTGAAGGCTAAATTAAAATCCTCTTTTGTTTCCGCATTTTTTGGAAAATATATACCTAGTATTTTTAAATAATTTATTGATCTTGTAATACCAGTATGCTTTAGATCATAAACGCTAAATAAATGTTTGAACTCTTCCTGTAAATGACTACATAATTCCAGCAATTTTGATTCCATAAACATAATAATGCTTACAACAAAAGATTTATGCAAAATTTGGACAGTCTCTTGGTACTCATGTCCAATATCTCCGAGGTGATCTTGCCAACTGTATCCACTCTCGTCAGGCTGTGGGTTTTCGGCTTTATATTTGGCTTGCAACTCATCATATTCTTTATTTTGTTTTAATTCGATATCTTTAATCAAGCTTAATACATTTTCAAAATATGCTGTTTTATCTGCAACAATCAATTTCCAATATTTATCATGCATAAAAAATAGTAAACTTCTCTTTATTTACCACTGATACTTGCCGCCATACTGCATGCCTTCGTCGGGCACAGGCTCCTCAATCGCCCCTTGCTGATATAATTTTTCCAGCCTCTTATATTCTGCGGGACTAAGCCGCTCCGGCTCAGGATCTTTGTGAATAAAAATAGTGTAGATGATTCCGAATATTAGTAAACACAAAGTAAAAAAACCTAAAATTTTTATAGTAATATCCTTAATTTGTTCAGTTAAATTGTTTTTCTTCATAAAGCCTAAATCTGAAATACAAATGACATGCTAGTCTAAAAAGATAAAATCCGTACTATTTTACAACCAATCAAGCTGTATAACTCCAACGTGTTCTAATAATGCCTTTTCAGCCTCTCCAACGGACGAATAATGAGTATTATTTATTGATTGTTCTCTGTAATAATTTTCGGTAGAATTTTCTATCTGAATTTTGTCCACAATTAATTCTGCTATTGGTAAATTTTTCTGATAAATCATAAAATCATTTACACCAAGCGAGTAAATGAGGTAAATTTTGTCACCATATTCTTTTGATTGTTTGATTATATCCATAGCTATTACTTCAAATATAACAAATCTTGGCTTAAAAATAAAGGGCAATCACGGCGACTTCAAACCACTAACATTGACAAATATCGTATATTTGATAGAATGATACTATCACTACGAAAAAGACCCTGTTAAGGCTAGTCCTTAGCGGGGGCTTTTTCATTATGATCCAACGAGATTTTATTTTTAACGTCATTTAGATAAGTAATAGGCGCATTAGTTCTTTTTAGCAATATTGAACATTTCTCTTGAATACTTGGAGAAAGTATAATTTTCAATTTATCTTTTTCTTGCAAAAATTTTACCAAACTTGCATAATCTCCGTCACTGGTAATTAACGCTAACTTCTCACAAGAATTTTCATAAACATCACGGGTCGCCTGTAAAACCAGATCCGCATCACAATTGCCTTTTGGCTTGCCATCTGTGCCATAAACCACTTCCTTAAAAATCAAAGTGAAGCCGGCTTTCTGCAACGCCTGGTACAGGTCTTTTTCTTTGGGAATTAAACCAATGAAATAATATGCTCGATCTATTCCATATTTATCCTGGAGCCACTTTCTGAATCTGAAAAAATCAATCTTCCAACCTGAATTATTTACCCCGCGGTATAAATTATTGCCGTCGATATACGCGTAATTGTTTAACTGTTTTAACATAATTTTTTACGAGAACCCATCCTCTTTTCATCGAGTCTTGACCCACTTAGGTCGCCCTCGATAAAAAGATTCTTTGGCTGGGGAGGATGGATTCGAACCATCGGATGCCGCCTCCAAAGGGCGGTGCCTTACCGCTTGGCTACTCCCCAATTATGCCTTACCGCTTGCCTGCCCGCCGAAGTTTCAACGAAGGCGGGGCTACTCCCCAATAACAACAAAGCCCATAAAATATAGCATTTTTCGGGCTGTTTTTCAAGCTCTACTCTTATTGCTCGACTTCCCCGCCGAGGATTTTTAACGCGGATTCCACAAGTTCGTCTTTTTTCTCAATAGTACCGTTGAAATCTTTTTGTAGAATTGGCTTAACCATCAATTTCAGTCCAGTTACTTCTTCAATGACCTGGTCAACAATGATGCGATTTTTTCGAGCCTCAATCACATCCGCGTGAAATTTATAGGGGAAGATTAAAACTAATTCTTTGCCGGTGATTCCTCCTGGTTGCGCCAATTTCAAGCTAGAAACCAGCGAATGGTTATAATCTTTAATTTTTTCCAAAATTTGCGGCCAGGCATTAGTAATTACGGATAGCCCGCTTGACCCATCGCGAGCGACGGTTTGATCTGCATCCAGTTTAGCCGTCGCGTGGCGATCTGTCGTCGGGATAGACTGCTTCGTCGTAACAACTTCGTTGCTGCTACTCGCAGTGGTAGTTAAATCTTCTTCTTCCTGTGTTGCTTCCACGGCGGCTAATTCCAAAGGCAAACTTTGGATGGTAGCCCACTTAATTTCAGTTTCGGCTTTCTGGAAGATGCGAATAATTTCCAACAATCTGACTTGAGTCAGACTATCGGCTTGCTGTTTAATGTTCCCTTCCACGTCCTTGGTAAAACCAAATTCGGCTGCGACGCCGATTTTGCGAAGTAGGACTTTCCGCAGATATTCTAAGAAATCTTTTTCAAATTGATACAGATCGCGACCGCCAAACGAAAGCTTGGAAATAAATTCCACTGCCTCCTGGGTCTTATTTTGAATAATCAAATCCAGAAATTGACTTAAGGTCACCACTCCGGTTAGCCCAAAAACCTGTTCCACAAACTCTTCGGTCACTTTCCCATCGGAATAATTAATCACCTGATCAAGCAGAGATAACCCGTCACGGAAACTACCGTCCGCTGCAGCAGCAATTTCCATCAGCGCGCCATCCGTGATTTCAATCTTATTATCATGAGCCACAAACTTCAGCAATTTCGCCAAATCCGCGATGCTGACTTTCTTAAAATCAAACCGCTGGGTGCGTGAAATGATCGTGACTGGGACCTTGTTGATTTCGGTAGTGGCTAAAATAAACACGGCATGCGCTGGCGGCTCTTCTAAGGTCTTCAAAAGCGCGTTAAACGCGGCCTTCGAGAGCATATGGACTTCGTCAATGATAATCACTTTAAAAGTGGCGGCAGTTGGTGAAAACTGCAAATGATCAATCAATTCCCGCACATTTTCCACGCCAGTGTGGGAAGCCGCGTCAATTTCCAGTAAATCCAGGCTAGTTCCATCTAAAAACGGCTTGCAAGTAGCACATTCATTGCAAGGCTCGCTGGCTTTTCGATTTTTGCAATTAATCGCCCGCGCAAAAATCCGAGCCAAGGTGGTTTTGCCCACACCCCGCGGCCCAGTGAATAGATAAGCATGCCCCACGCGATTATTCGCCACGGCATTACTAAGCGTCGTTTTGATATGCTCTTGATTTACGACTTGCGCAAAATTCAGCGGTCTATATTTTCGATAGAGTACTAGGTTGGACATAATTTAAGAATCCATTGCGAGGAGCCGCTTTATTACGAAGCTTAAACCTGGGCGGCGACGTGGCAATCTCTCTTGCGAGGGATCGCCACGCGACTGTCAAGATTAATTCTCAACAATAAAGCAGTCGCTCGCGATGGGTTTATTTGGCTCTTCATTTTACCATAAAACATAAAAACCTGCCTGCCGGCAGGCAGGGAGCCCAAGCTCTACTTTCTACTTTCTACTTTCTATTTTTTGAACACAATCAGTTTATAACCAGTAAAGTTCCAGAATAGCGAGACTGCGGTGGCGATGACTTTCGCGATATTTTTATCCAAATCCGGATTTTGGAACAGATGTAAATTCAGTGACACCAAGGACACCAGTGTCACGTTAATGCTAAGCCCAATGAATGTGACGATGAAAAAAATCATAAACGAGTGACTCTCGTGATTCCAATCCGACAGATGAAACCCAAACCCGCGCCAAAGGTATGTCTCTATCGTCAGATAAAATGCCAACAAACACAGAAAATAATACCAGGGTAGCTGAAACTTGGATCCGCCAATCGCCAGGATAATCGCAATCACGCCTAGGGTCCCGACTTTGATCAACCTCACCGCGTTTGTCCGTAATCTGGCTTCTTCACTCCCAAAGGTCCACGTCCGATTCCACAGGTAGCTTTGGATGACCGCCATGGTGAAGCTAAAAAAAGTGACAACGCCCAAGGGTAGCCCCTCAAAAATCCCCAAAGCTTTGGAAATCGTATTGAACACCAGAAAATCCAAGCCGGTATTTAAAAACCCGATACATGCAAATCGCATGAATTGCATGATCACCGGCCGGCGATGGAGTAACTCGGTTAGTTGTGATTCAAAGATCATTATAACTCTTCCAACTCCGTTTCATCCGAACCCGAGCCCATAGGCGTGCTCCCCATTTGTCCGGCTTTAATCACGTTTTCCACCGCTCCCCAATTCGCGTCTTTATCTTTGGGTAAAACAATGGTCACCTGATCGCCGGGTTCTGCTTTAAAATAAGTCAAGCTAGCCAGCAGGACCTTGTACGGCTTGCCTGACGCCACCACTTTATATTCGCCTTTGTCATCAGCCATGAGGGATCCTAAAACTTTCGTGCGTTCCACCGGCCCGATTTGTTTGTAAATAAACGAGCCGTCGTCGGCAATCGTAAGCTTTAAAACATCGCCTTCCACAAGCTTGCTTTTCGAGGCATAGTTAGCGGGCACCGGATACTGTTTGCCGTCTGGCCCGATCATGTTTTGTCCGTCAAACACACCCTCAATCACTTTACCGCCTTCAGACACGGAAAGCACCTGGGCTTTTTTGGTAAAGTTATTGGAAAAATCCGCTTTGCCGCCCATCATCTCTCGTAGCAATTGTTTGGCGGATTGGATATTTTTTTCGGCTGATTCGATCATTTGCGCGATAAGCGCAAGATTGGAAAGATTGTCCATAAATGTTAGCTATACTTTTTGTTTCTTGACCGCTTTTAAAGTAAAACTATTATAACAGAACTATTTATGGTTTGCAAATAGGTCTTTGACCCAAGCTACGAACACCTGCAACCCCATGACAAAATTGCCATCCTGAGGGGATTCCAGCATTTCCGCGCCGCGCATCAGGTCTTTTTCTAGAAATTCGGGGGTGAGTTCAGCGGATTCCACCCGATTGGCCCCATTTTTCTCGGTTTCAATCATCGGTTTTCCACAAACTGCTTAAATTGCGGGAACTGCAAACATAAATTATCCAACACCAAATCTTGTCCAACCGCGGCTTGCAAAACATCCGAGGCGAGCTTGAGATCAGCGGACATGGTTGTGATGACAAATTCACGAACCTGTTGTTCCAAATCTTGCCGTTGTCTGGAGCGCCCGTTCATTTGGATTCGGCCGGAAAGCTGGTGGAGTTCCTCAAAGTCCCGAGACAAATCCTTAATCAAGCGCAAAAAATCCGCTTCGCCTTCAATCAAATTAATATTATTTATGACTTGTTCGGCGATATCCGCCGCGCGCCTTAAGGTAATACTGCGTGTCCGCAGCATTTCCGCCAGAAACAAACTCACGGCCTTCGCAAAATCGTTTTTAGAGTCCTGTTGTGGCATTTTTTACAGGTGTTCCTAATTGCGTGCGGGTCATAATTTCATCCGTCACTTCTTTATATGGTCTCCCATATTTTAACCTCGAAAGATTCTGAATGACCAACGCCAGCTCGGAATTTGCGCCCGCGGGTTTCGGATAAGTCTCCATATTAAATGGTCGGGAAGCTGTCCCCTTGATCATGAGCTTCACATACGCCTGGAACCGGTCAATGTTAATGACATCAAATTCGTTAAACACTGGTGCAAATTCTTTACCCATGATTTCCGCGTCCTCCACTCCGATCCGGAAACTTATCATCGTGCCCGTGTTGCCAAACACCGCATCTTTCATGCGGGTATCCAGGGCCGACGAGCCCTCTTTTTCCTGGGAAAGTTGCGAAATAAACTGGTTAGCCATGATTAAGTTTAAGCGGTACTTGCGCGCTTCGGATAAAATCGTGGCGAAACTGTCCGTGACAAAGTTCTGAAATTCATCCACATATAAATAAAAATCTTTACGATTTTCTTCCGCCACATCCGCCCGCGACAGCGCGGCCATCTGAAGTTTGGACACAATGATCAATCCTAAAAGTTTCGCATTGACTTCGCCGGTTTTGCCTTTGGATAAATTGATCAGTAAAATTTTGCCCTCATCCATGACTTTGCGAAAATCAAACGCGGACTTGGGTTGCCCAATGATGTTGCGCATCATTTCATTTTCCACAAACCGGCCAACTTTAGAAATCAAATACCCAAGCATCTCCGATTTATGAAAATCCGAAGTTTTGGCCATTTCTTTTTCCCAGAATGCACGGACAATCGGATCTTTGACTTTCGACACTTTATATTTCTGAAAATCCGTATCCGTAAACATGCGTGGAATATCCGCGAGTGTCCCCGGATACTGCTGGTCCTCCATCAGGGTCAGCATGACGTTTCGCATATTGTGTTCAAACATCGGTCCGATCATTTCCGGTGGAAATAATTTCATGAAAATCGCAATCATCTCCTGCACCGCGAAATCTTTCGCTGATGGATCTTTGGCTTCCAGCATATTTAAGCCCAGCGGCCGGTCCATATCGAATGGTTCAAACAAAATCACATCTTCCGCGCGTTCTTTCGGAATATATTGCAACACATCTTCCACCAGATCCCCGTGCGGATCCACAATGCACAAGCCTTCCCCGGCGCGGATATCCTGAATGGCCATGTTTTTCATGAGTTCCGTTTTGCCCGTGCCGGTGCGACCAATGATATAGGTGTGTCGCCGGCGATCATCACGTTCGATAAAAATTTTCGTATCAATCCCACGGTAAACATTGTGACCCAAAAGTAAGCCCGCCGCCGGCGCGTTGTTTGGCGGTGGCGCTTTTTTCGCAGAAAGCCATTTGATGTTTGGAGTTTCTAGAAATTGCGTGGGCAAATGCCAGATGCTAGCAAGCTCTTCGGTATTTAAGATCGCTTGAGTGTTTCGAAACACACGAAAAATATAATCCGACATAATCTTGCGTTGGTTTTTGGAAATAACCCGAAAACCATTAAACGGCGGCATAGTATACTGCATGAACGACGAGACAATGTTGCGCAGGTTGGCTTGCGCTTCAGGCTCGTCCGTGGACGAGGAGATTAATCGCAAATTAAATTTGTAGCCGGCTCGCGAAGATTTTTCTTCGAATTTTTTAATCATCTCCTGCTGCATGGGCGTCAACTGCAGAGGTTTATGCATGCCGGACCGATCCATGTAGCCTTGTTGCGTGGGCTTGGGCTTGTTTCCTGAATTGAACACCGAATCAAATGCGTCGTTAAACAAACTGAAAAAACCATTCATGGCTTTCAAAAGAAGTGATGATGTCACGACATCGGGATTCCGTCCTTGCTGGATTTCTAGCGCAAAGTGTCGGGGTTTAGCTTGCCAGTGATTATGTGCAGGACTAATGAGAAGTTGAATTGCCGCGCCCTCTTCGGCCGCCAGTTTCGACAAAGAGTTAGACAGAGAGTTCAGCGGGTCGCTTTCCATGGCTTTGTAAGTCCGGATCGGAAACGAATAATTTTTCTGCAAAGTGAGTTCCGCGGAAGCGACGAAACATTTCGGGGAAAAAATATTGTAAGGCTTGACTGCATCAATCTGCGCTTTCGGGTACTGGGCGTGGAGTTGTTTTTCAATTAGATTCTGAAGACGTTTGGGAACATTGATATAAAATCCGATTTTTTTCGCGTGCGCCGCGATTTCAAACGAAATATATTCGTTAATGCCAAGCAGATGATTAATGCCAGCCGAGTCATTCGTGGCAATGGTTGAGAAAAACTGCTCGGCTATCCCGATCATGTCTTTCTCTTCTTTGGCCGGTTCTTGCTCTGGATCCGAATTTTCTTTCGGCATGGAGATTTCTAAGAAAACGGAACCTAGGATCCTCGGCGCCCAGGTTTTCTTCCGCATGGTCTCGATAAACATGAAATACAAAAGCAAAATGACCAGCCCAAGTATCGCGGCCAGTATCAACCAGAGAAAAATTAGGGAATTATCGGTTAAGCTCATTGAATAATTAAATAGTAATTTGCTTCGCGTAATTTATGGTAATTTATTGTTCTTCTTTCTTAGTCTTGTAAGTAACAGAGATGAGATTGTTCAATTTTACGCCGAGAGTGTCCGCAATTTTTCTGTATTTATCTTGTTGTTCATTGGTTATATATTTTCTTTCAAGGAGAATTTCAATCCAATTTTTCGCTTCAAACAAAGAGCCTCGGCCATTATAATAAAATTTCATTTTATCTAGGTAGTGAAATCGCCCAAAGCCTTCGGCAATATTGGCACTAACCGAATCCGTTGCGGTTATAAACTGGTCGCCAATGACTTTTTTCGTTTGCCAATCCATTGGCTCATAAATTTCCCAAGCAATTTTCGAAAGTTCTCTTGCCATCTGATAAACCTCAAGTTTTTCCAACGGAATAAATTGCTCCATACAACTAATTTCTATTTAATTACCACTTAATTACCATTAATTACGCTTTTGTTTTCTCGTCTTCGCGTCAATAATCAATATTCCCCGTGGAACTTTCTTCACAATCAATCGTTGTCTTTCACGCCAACCAAATGAACGAGCATATTGAGCAGGAATCACGATAGCTAGTGATCCAGATCTTCCGGTTCTGGTCAGTTTTCTGATGTTATCATTTTTCTTTGGCATAATTTTTCTTTCTTTAACCATTTCGACCCCGAGCGTAGCCGAGGGAGAGAAATCGCTTTATCAGAGGGATCTCTCACTTCGTTCGAGATGGAGTTATCTCTTGAGGTATCTCTAGAGATACCTCTTGTCTTACTTCGTGAATTTGAAAGTGGAAAGGATTTGGTCGAAAACAGCAACTAGTTGCCTTCCTTCAGGCATAGGCGAAGAAATAGATAAAGTCAGAACCTCATTAGGACCCAAGCTTATATACAGTTCTTTGATTGCTGGAGGCGCACCTTCATTCACCTGTATATATTCATAATCCTGAATTATTGCAGATTTTCCGTAAAATGTTAATTCTTTAATTACAACATTATTGATAGCAAAATCGTGCTCTGCATATTCTTTAACTTTATGAAATTTTTCAAACCATTGGTTGAAATCCAACTGCTCTGTTTTACCCGTAGAGACAAGCGTATCTTCTTGAATGTTCCATCCTTGTGCCTGAAACGAAATATCGCCCCTCACTGGATATGCTGACTCACTATCTGTTCGGAGATTAAAAATACCAAAAGAAATCCACCTATTATTTACCAAATCTCCAGAACCTTTTAACTCTTCCCAATCTTTTGGAATTTTAAACTCAAACCCATATTCGGTATTCGTATAAGTTTGCCAATCTGACGTTGAGGCTTGAGAATTGTTATCTGATACAAGTTGACTGTTATCTGTTATCTGTTCACTGTTTACTGTCTTCTTTATCTCCTGCCACCAGAAGTAAGTACCGACGACCACGACCAATAACAAAACCCCAATCACT
>MFEJ01000030.1:0-14203 GCA_001779915.1 Candidatus Doudnabacteria bacterium RIFCSPHIGHO2_01_FULL_45_18
AAAAGTCTACAAAATAGTGACTTTTTCTGAGTTGCTAATATGTTTACTTCGGTATAAAATTATGTTAATTAACAGAAAAATATGATCCTACAAGTCATCTTGTTATTTATTGGTCTGGTTGGTTTGTTTAAAAAGAAAATTAAAATTTCGGCAACACGAGAGCTATCTGGTACGCCTGTGGTAGCATTATCCGTGTTCTACTTACTGATGGCAGTTTTTTCCTACTTTTTCGGTTTCGACTTAGTTGTTATAGGCATTATTGGTGTTGTCACATTAGGCATAGTAATCTTTGCCAAAGGTCAGCTAACATCTAATAATTTACCTCCCCAATAGTATTTGAATATGCAAGTAGATAAAGAGCAGCTTAATCCAACCTGGAATTTAATTTTTCAAGAGATAGGCAAACAACTACACGATAGAAGCGGCCTTCTTGCTAAACGCGTACTTTTAATTTTCATACCTGCTTTAGTTATTATATTTCTGATTCAGTTATTGGCTCGTATATCAACGCAATCATCATTTGGAAGTATTTCAATTCAACTATTTGTCTCTGGAGTACTAACTGTAGTTGTAGTACTGTTCATCACCGCAATACTTAATTCCATTTTAAAAATAGAACAGGTTATCTGGTTAGATTCATATTTCGATGGCAAAAACTTAACACCAAAAGAAAGCTGGCGGATAGCTAGAAAACTTTATTGGGCTTGGAGTTACGTGCAGTTTAAACTTTTTTATAGATATTATCTTTGGGTAATCCTAGCATTTGTCGGTCTATCTGTTTTGGGTTTCTATACCTTTGCAGTTTCAGATTTTGCCAAATCAGCTTCAGGTGGAATATTGGGTCTGTTAGCCTTTATCTTTATAGTAATTTTAGGTTCGGTATCTTTATTTTTAACGAGATATTTGAAGATAAAACTTAGTTATATTCCATTTATTTTCTTAGATCGTTATCATGGAGAAAGTGTACACTCTTCAGATTTTTGGAATGGTTTTTTTAGTGAAATGCGAGAACTAAACAAGCTTAGTCAAGGCGATTCATTTAACAAAAATGTCATGCTCGAGATCGGCGCAGACTTAGCAATGACTGTAGTAGAGCACGTAGCAGGACAAATACAATATGGCTTTGAATTAGCAGGTGGTGTTTTACCTTCGGGAGTGGGAGCTGCTGTTGCGGCAGCTGGTACCACCGTTACCCGGGGCATAGCAGAGGTAGGTCATCGTATTATACTTTTTGCTAAATTAACAGGAAGATATGTTTTATACAGATACGCCTTTCAGAAAATGCATAATAAACCGTATAATATCAACGAATATATCTATAGTCTAAAAGATTGATCGTAGCATGACAAAAATAATCTATATAATCATCGCTTTGATCGTCGGGTACTTAATTGGGCGATATACGACTAAGTCGGATAACCTGCCGGAGAAAGAAAAACGTTTACAGCAGATTATGGATCTTTTAGACAAGCAGGATCAGATTACTAATAATGAAGTAGAAAAGCTGCTTGGTATATCCGACGCTTCTGCAGAGAGATACCTAAATGAGCTGGAGAAGCGGGGTAAATTAGTGCAAATTGGCAAGACTGGTACCAAAGTCAGTTATAGAAAGAGAGCTTGAAACGCCTCACCCTTGAGGCGTTCACTAAAGGGATGCCTGTTAGGTTGGCGGACAATTGACTTATCATTGTTCAGGCTTTAAGATATGGAATATATGATGCAACAGTTTACTGCAATTTATAAAAAAGATGGCAAGTGGTTTTCGGCATGGGTGGAAGAAATCCCGGGAGTAAATACCCAGGGGCGAACTTTAAAAGAGGCTAAAGAAAATTTGAAAGAAGCTTTGTCATTAGTCATTGAGGTCAATCGGGCAATGAGCCGAAAAGAGACATCGGGCCCGGTTATCAGAGAATTGCTGAAACTGTCAGTTTAATGAAACGGACGGATTTGGTTCGCTATCTTTTAAAGCAAGGCTGTGTATTCGTCAGAGAAGGCGGAAATCACAGCTTATTTTTTAATCCTGAATTAAAAAAAGTTTCTACACTACCTAGGCATAAAGAAATTAACGATTTTTTGTCTAAGAAAATTTGCAAAGATTTGGGAATACCACCATTGCACCGCTGAGAAGAGCACTCTTGCCAAAGAACTTTGTTCTTGTTATACTATGCAGGCATAAATTTATGTTAACGATCCGATTACAACGCACAGGAACCAAGAATAAGCCAACCTTTCGAATAGTTTTGGCTCAATCCTACCATGCTGCTTCCAAGCAAGCCTTGGAAGTTTTAGGTAGTTATAATCCTAAGAGTAAGGTTTTAGGCATCAAGAACAAGGAAAGGCTGATGTATTGGGTCTCGAAAAACGTTTCCATTTCACCAACTGTAAGAAATTTGCTGATTGAAAAGAAAGTTATTGAGGGCAAGAAAGTCAAAGCCTGGCAACCCAAGCAAACCGAAAAACCGGCAGAAGTTGCCGCTCCGATAGCCGAAGCAGCCAAGGCCCCAGTGGCCCCAGTTGCCGCTCCGGCCGAAGCACCTGTGGTTGAAGTGAAAGTTTAATTTTAGTATAATTTATTCAACAATTAATCATACAGACATGGCACAAGAACAAGATCAGGAATTCGTGGAGTACTTAGTTCGCGCGCTGGTTGATCACCCAACGGATGTAAAAACCGAGCGCACCGTGGATGAGATGGGGGTGCTGATAACCTTGCATCTGAATCCAGAAGACATGGGGCAAGTCATTGGTCGCCAGGGACAGACCGCCAAGTCGATTCGTACACTATTGCGAGTGGTTGGGGCAAAGCGTAAATCGCGCGTGAACCTCAAGATCCATGAACCGGAAGGTTCCCGCAGACCACCGCGTGAGCAGTCAAATGATCGGGATCGAGAGCTTTCATCCGACATCGACGAATTCAAACTTTAATCCTCTAAACCCCGCGCCAAAGCGGGGTTTTAAATTCAATGAAATTTATTATTTTAACTTTATTTCCAGAAAGCTTTGAATCTTACTTCCAGGTAAGTCTTATGGCGCGCGCGCTGGCGAAGAAATTGATTAAAATTGAAATTCATAATCTTCGCGATTGGGGCGAGGGCGTTCATAAAAGTGTGGATCAGAGACCGTATGGCGGGGGAGCCGGCATGGTTTTACGCGTGGACGTCATGGCTAAAGCGTTGAACAGTTTAAAACTAAAAAAAGGCAAAAAAGGCCAAGCAATTATTCTGCTGACCCCGCAGGGGAAAAAATTTGATCAGAAATTAGCGCAAAAATTTTCCAAGTTTAAAACTATTGTCTTGATTTGTGGCCGCTATGAAGGGTTTGATGAACGCATACGAAGTTTGGTTGATATGGAAGTTTCCATTGGTGATTTTGTCTTAACTGGCGGCGAAATTCCAGCCATGGTGGTTTTGGATACAGTCGCGAGACTGGTTCCGGGAGTGGTGGGCAAAGATGAATCTTTGGTAAATGAAAGTTTTAGTGAAGGATTTTTGGAATATCCGCAGTATACGCGGCCGGAAGTTTATTCCGCCAAAGGCGGATCCGCCTCCGGCGGAAAAGTCATGCGAGTGCCGAAAGTTCTGCTTTCTGGCAATCATGCGAAAATTGAACATTGGCGGAAACAAGAAGCTTTAAAGCGCACTAAAAAGCGCCGGCCAGATTTGCTTGTCTCTCCCCCTTTTAAGGGGGAGATTAAGAGGGGGTCAAAGTAATGCCAGAAACGAGACCTCCCCTAACCCCTCCTCAAGAGGAGGGGAATAAAGCGCTGCTTAAATTTGTTTCCGACACAACTGACCGTTTAGATAAATTTTTGGCTTCCCGTGTGGACGCTAGTCGTTCTCGCGTCCAAAAAGCCATTAAAGATGGCAAGATTTTGGTTAATCAAAAAGTTATTTCCGAAACCGATTTTCCAATTAAACTAGGCGATCAAGTTGAACTTCCCGAGTTTGAATCAGACGAACTTAAGCCATCGGATATAAAGTTGCAGGTAGTTTTTGAAAATTCGGATTTAGCCGTGATTGATAAACCGGCAGGCATGGTGGCGCATCCTGGAGCCGGAAACACGGAAGATACTTTGGCGAATGCCCTGCTTTCGCATTTTCCTGGAATTGAAAAAGTCGGGGAGCCGCATCGGCCGGGGATTGTCCATCGTTTAGACGAAGACACGTCTGGGTTAATTGTGATTGCGAAGACCGCTGCGGCGTATGCATATTTGAAAAAAATGTTTGTGGATCGCGCCGTGGAAAAAGAATATTTGGCTTTGGTGCATGGGATTCCATCCAAACTTCATGAGGTGATCAATTTACCTCTGGAAAAAGTGCCACTCAAGCAAAAGATGAAGGTGGGAAGTGGTAAAGAAGCGATTACCGAATACTCGGTTGTTGCATCTGATCCCTCTGGACAATTTAGCTTGCTTAGGGTAAAATTACACACAGGTCGCACTCACCAGATCCGAGCGCATCTGGCGCACATTGGTCTGCCAATTGTCGGCGACAAGGTCTATGGAAAGAAGGATAATAAATTGAAAGATCGACCCGCCTCCGCCGAGGCTTCGGCGGGCAGGCAATTCTTGCATGCGCATCGCTTAAAGTTTCAGCTCATGAATGGCACCTGGATTGATTTAGAATCAGAATTGCCAAAAGATTTACAAGAAGTATTAGATAAGCTCGGAATTAATTTTAAATTTTGAGTTTCTAGTTTCTAATGAGTTTTTAATATTAAATATTTGAAACTCAATAAAAACTCAAAATTAGTAATTAGAAATTTTATATATATGATCACCACATTTAGACAAGAACAACTTAAAACCGTCCCGGTTCTAAAAGCCGGGTACATCGTCCGTGTGCACCAAAAGATCACGGATGTTTCGCCGGATGGCAAAGAAAAACAACGCGTTCAGATTTTCGAAGGGCAAGTTATCGCCACCAAAGGCGGTAAAGCTATGAATGGCACGGTGACTGTCCGTAAAATTTCTTCCGGCGTTGGCGTGGAGCGAATTTTCCCCATCCATAGTCCAAACATCGAGAAGATTGAAGTGGTCAAAGCAACTCCAGCCCGCAAAGCCAAACTGTATTACACGAGAACCGGCGCGGAAGCTAATGTAAGAGAGTAAAGAATTTAGAATAAAGAATAAAGCAAAACCGCCGATGTGGCGGTTTTTTGTTTGACATTCATAGAGCGAGAGTTTATCATGAGCTTAAGTAATTAAGTTAATTTTATGACCGAAAAATACGAACCAGGTCTAAATGAAATAAAAGATGCCGAAGAAAGTATGTATATATCACAGCAAGCGAGATCTGAGGCCAGGGAAAACGCATTTAATGTTCTGAACCCTGAACAGAAAGAGAAACTTTTAAAATCTAAATTGGAGATTGAGAAGGAAAATGGAGATGCAATAAGAGTAATGGGTACGGTTGAATTGGAGGGCCGACCAGCAAGTTTAGAAGTTTTTTTTGATAATAAAGGAGCATATCTTGCTAAGGTTGACGGAGAAACAGTCGAAGATGCTAAACGTGCAAAGGAATTATATGAATTTTATTTGCCCATTGCGGAAGTATTGAAACAAGACAAATATTTTCCAACTGAAGAATCTGATATAGTTCGACGAAGTAAAGAACACAATGAGCTTATGGGTCGGTCTAAATAACAAAAAAGCCGCCGAAGAGGCGGTTTTTTGTTTTAGATTGCGTATACGCTTACGTACACGTAAATTACGTAATTAACTCAGGAGTTAACTCCGGAGTTTAGTCATGAGCATGCTCATGACTTTTTCTAGTTCAATTCCGTTTTGATCTATTTCTGTAAAATCAATTATTGTTTCCCACATTATCTTGCTCTTATTTTATGTTCAAGTATTTCTACCCGTTTTTCTAAAGCCTTGATTTCGAATTTATGCGCGACATGATCAAATTTAAGCTTGATTTCTTCCAAGTCTTGTTTAATTAAGACTAGCTCAGCCTTAGTGGCTAAGGTTTTAAGATCGTCTTTGGTAGCGGTCTCTTCAAAACCCTTGGCCATCATTCGAGCCAAATCTTCAGTTGTGACTTTTTTTGGCATTTTCATAGTCTTCCTAGCCGCCAGTTAATTTAGGTTTTTATTTTAACGCCAGTAAATTCGGTTGTCAACCTTTGTGGCAATCTCTCTGGTGAGGGATCGCCACGCGACTGCCAAGATTTACTCTTTGTGATAAAACAGTCGCTCGCGATGGGCTAGATCACCTTCAGCACATTCCACCAAGCGGCGATATAATCTGGCCGTTTGTTTTGGTATTTAAGATAATAAGCATGCTCCCAGAGATCCAGGCCAAATATGGGTTGAAGCCCACTCATGATTGGCGCGTCTTGCATGGGAAGATTCACAATTTTTAGTTTCGAATTACTCCCATCGCGTACAAGCCACGTCCAACCCGAGCCGAAAAGTTTCGTGGCTGAATCAGTAAATTGTTTTTTTAATTCCTCAATTGATCCAAAGGCAGAAACAATCTCTTTAACCAGCAACTCATCTTTTTGATTCGCTGGATCTAAGTATTTCCAAAACAGGGAGTGATTCATGTGTCCACCACCATGATTTCTGATCGCCGCCCGATCTGCGTCGTCTACTTTCAAATCTTTCAGATTCATCAGCAGTTCTTCGACTGGGCGACCTTGGAGGTCTGGGTATTTTTCTAAAGCCGCGTTGAGTTTATCAACATAAGTCTGATGATGCTTGGTATGGTGGATTTCCATAGTCTTGGCATCAATATAAGGTTCCAACGCATCGTAACTGTAGGCTAATTTGGGCAGTTCGTGTTTCATAAGTTTATTTAATTACAAGATAATTATACTCCAGGTTTGACAAGCCGGCCAATTGTGTTATATTGGATTTAGCTCTGTTGAGCCCGTCTGCCGACGAGGCAGGCCAAAGTAAGATTATTCTTGAATATTTTGACTGGTTGATCGCTATTTGCTTCATGAATCCCAAGTTTGTGTCCAATTCAATCCAAAAGTTTTACCCCGCTGGAAATCTTTCCAGAGGGTTTTCGGTGTTATAATTTGATACAAAAACCTTCATAAGCAACAAGCAACCAACTAAGTTTGGAAAGGTTTTGTATGTCTATTCAAATTATTATTGGAATTGTAGTTGGAGCAGTGGTTGGATATGTGATTCGTAAAATGCAGATTGCCAATCAAGTTAATTCGGTGGAAGCTAAAGTTAGCCGTGCTTTGGATGATGCGAAATCCAAAGAAAAAGAAATTTTGTTGGAAGCCAAGTCCAAGGCCATGGGGATTGTGGAACAGGGGAAAAAGGCGGAAGAAGAGTTCCGAAACCAAATTATCAAGGTTGAGGAACGCTTAACGCGTAAAGAAACCGATTTGGAACGAAAGCTTTCGGAATCTGACAAATTGAAAGAAGAAATGGCCGCTAAAAGAGCGGAAATTGAAAAAACCAAAGATGAAATGAGGGAATTAAAGCAAAAACAGCTGGAACAGCTGCAGAAAATCAGTGGGCTAACCACGGAAGAAGCAAAAAAAGTTCTGTTGGATGCCACGGAAAAAAATATCAAAGAAGAGATGTCCATGTTAACTCACAAGCTTTTAAATCAAGCCCGGGAAGAAGCGGATAAAAAGGCGAGTGAGATTGTGGCTATGGCCATTCAGCGTTGCGCAAGTGAAGTGACCAGTGAGCAAACCGTGACCACGGTTACTTTACCCAGTGAAGAAATGAAGGGCCGCATCATTGGCAAAGAAGGGCGCAATATCCGGACATTTGAACAGATGCTCGGGGTCGAGGTTATTGTTGATGATACTCCAGATACAGTTGTCATTTCCGGATTTAATTCAGTCCGGCGGCACATTGCCAAGATTGCTTTAGAAAAATTAATCCAAGACGGTCGCATCCACCCGGCCAAGATTGAGGAAGCCACAGAAAAAGCCAAAAAAGAAGTGGCCGAAATGATCCGCGAAGCCGGCGAACAGGCCGTGTACGAATTAGGTATTGCGAACTTCCCGCCAAAATTGGTCCAATTAGTTGGTCGTCTCAAATTTCGCACGAGTTATGGCCAGAATGTTCTCAAGCACTCGGTGGAAATGGCAAAGTTGGCAGCACTCATGGCTGAAGAAATCGGCGCGGATGTGGCGACAGTCAAACAAGGCGCGCTACTTCACGACATTGGCAAAGCCTTGGACCAGGACATGGAAGGCACGCACGTGGAGATCGGCAAACAAATTGCTAAAAAGTTTAATTTGCCGGATAAGATTGTTAATGCGATTGAAGCCCATCATGGAGACGTGGAATATTCCTCCATTGAAGCCGCGATTGTGGATGCCGCGGATAATATTTCCGGCGCCAGACCCGGGGCCAGACGAGATACTTACGAAAATTATGTCAAGCGTTTAGAAGAGCTCGAGAATTTGGCGCACAGTTTTGAAGGAGTGGAGAAAGTTTATGCGATTCAGGCTGGACGTGAGATTCGGGTGTTTGTTTCACCTGGCAAACTGGATGATTGGGGGGCGACGAAACTGGCCCGTGAAATTGCGAACAAGATTGAACAGGATCTCAAATATCCAGGAGAAATCCGGGTCATGGTGATTCGGGAAACCAGGGTCATAGAGTACGCAAGGTAATAATTAATTTTTTAGTTGGTAATTTTTATTGAGTTTTTAATAGCAAGTGTTTATTAAGAACTCATTACGAACTAAAAATTAGAAACTAAAAACTAGCTTGTTAAAGATAATTTTCTTCGGTGACATCACCGGGGAACCAGGACGAAAAGCCATTAAACAAATTTTACCAGGGTTGCTTAAATCCGAGCAGCCGGATTTGGTTTTGGCGAATGTGGAAAATTTAGCGCATGGCAAAGGCGTGACCGTTAAAACTTTGGAAGAATTAATTCGGGCAGGGATTCAGGCTTTTACCGGCGGGAATCATATTTTTTCCAAAAAAGAATTGTCTGATGAAGCCCTAAATAAATACGCTGATCGTCTGGTTCGGCCGGCGAATATTCCCGAGACTTATGCTGGCCAAGCAGCAATTGTTGTGGACACACCTAAGGGCAAAGTTTTGATTGGGAATTTCTTAGGCTCGGTATTTATGGAAAATCAATTCCATGATCCGATTGACTCGGTGTTTGGCATGATTGAAAGCTGGCTGAAGACTTATAAAACATCCGAGATTAAAGCGACTTTGGTTGACTTTCATGCCGAAGCCACCAGTGAAAAAGTGGCGTTCGGTTATTTTTTGGATGGCAGGGTTTCCGCCGTGTTGGGTACACACACGCACATTCCAACGGCTGATGCGAAGGTTTTGCCAGGGGGCACGGCCTACATTACTGATGTGGGCATGTGCGGGGCAGCTGGGTCCGTACTTGGAGTCAAAAAAGAATTGTCTTTGGCTCGTTTCACCACCGGTAATAGGGTGGCCTTTGATATTCCGGAAGATGTTTCAAAAGTTGAAATCAGTTATGTTATGATTATGATAGATGAAGCTACAGGCCAAGCTTCGGAAATTGAGGCTCAACATAGTATCGTGGATTCAAAGCCCTAATAAAATATGCACAAATTAGCTTTTGATCATAGTAGTAAATTTTTGGATCCGCAAAAGATCTTGTTTGCTGTGGGAATTGCGAATGGTCAAACCCTGGCCGACCTGGGAGCGGGCAGCGGGTTTTATAGTCTAACTGCCGGCAAATTAGTCGGGGAGCAGGGATTAGTTTATAGCGTTGATATTTTAGATTCCGCGCTTGGGCGAATTGCGTCGGAAGCCAGGGTTCAGGGAATTAAAAATATCAAAACTATGCTTTGTGATTTGGAGCAAGCACGGTCTTGTCAGCAAATCCCGACCGGGAGTGTGGACGTCGTGTTGATGGCCAATATCAGTCATCAAATCACCAACCTTAATAATTTATTCGCTGAAGCTTACCGGCTTTTAAAAACCGGTGGAAAACTTTTAGTGATTGAATGGAACGAAGAACCAAGCGTCTTGGGTCCAGCATCTAAGCAACGGATAAGTAGTCAAGAAGTTAGAAAGACCGCTGCCAAGGCCACACTCAAAGAGGTTGGAACCATTCCGGCGGATACTTACCACTACGGATTAGTCTTTATTAAGTAAAAAATATGTTTAAGCAGCTGACTGATTATTTTTTCTGGTTTGCCCAACCTTCAAGTTTTTTAAGCCAACAAGATTATCAGATAGGTTTTCTATTTTTGGGTCTGTTAGGTTTAGCCATAGCATTTCGAGTCGCAGCATTTCGAAGCTCGCACGCTGTCAATCGCAAGTTGTTTTCTAGATTCTGGAACCTAATGCTTACGATTTCTTTAATTGGTCTGCTTTGGTTTGGTATGCGCTACGAAAATACCCCGATTTTTGCCAAGCGACTCTGGGCAGGTCTGACTTTGGCAATCGGAGTTATTTGGTTAGGATTTTTAATCAAGTATTTACTTTTCAACTATGGCAGAGAAAAAGTCGATTATGAGCGTGAACAAGTTAAAAATAGATATATACCAGGCAGCAGAAAGTAATGAATGAGTTAGGATTACAGGGCGAACGCCTGGTGGAAGAAAAATATCTGCATGAGGGCTGGCAATTGCTTGCGCGAAATTATAAACCCGGGTTTGGCCGCCAAACTGGCGAGCTGGATCTGATTTTTTTGAAGGCCAAACTAATTGTGTTCGTGGAAGTGAAAACCCGCTCCAACAGTAAGTTCGGTAGCCCATTTGAAGCGGTGGATTTTTTCAAACAACGCAAACTGATAAAAACCGCTAAAATGTACCTTCGATCGCATCCGAAGTTTGCCGACTACAATTACCGGATTGATGTGGCGGCTGTGGATGTTGACAACCAGACGCAACCTGTTATAATACTTACGAATGCCATTGAAGACCTAGATTAACTCCCGCTGAATGCGGGATTATTTGTCACCAAAATTATGAACGACCAATTCGAACAAGCTTTGAATCAAATCGCGGAAGAAAAAGATTTGGACAAAACCGAGATCTTAAAGATGATTGAGGTTTCTTTGGCCGCAGCTTTCCGAAAGGATTATGGCAAGAAAGACCAAAATATTGTTGTGGAATTTTTGCCGGAAACCCTGGGCACGAAAGTTTTTGACGTCAAGAAAGTTGTGGAAGAAGTTTTGGATCCGATGAAAGAAATGGTTTTAGAGGATGCGAAAAAGCATAAAAAAGGCGCCAAGGTTGGTGATGAAATCAAGATGGACATTACTCCCAAAACTGGCGCCAAGTTCGGCCGGATTGCGGCGCAAACCGCCAAACAAGTGATCGTGCAAAAAATTCGCGAAGCGGAACGAGGCGTTTTATTTACGGACTATAAAGCGAAAGAGCGCCAGTTAGTTTCCGGCATGATTCAGCGCGTTGAAGGCGATACAGTGTTGGTGGATTTGGGAAAAACCACAGGGGTATTGTTTCCATCAGAGCAGATCAAAGGTGAGAAATACACGATTGGCGCGCGCATCAAAGTCTTGATTTTGCACGTTGAACCCACGGCCAAGGGGCCAAAAATCACCTTATCCCGCTCCCATCCGGATGTGGTGCGCCGGCTTTTTGAAATTGAAGTGCCGGAAATTTTCAATGGTATTGTTGAGGTTAAAGCGATCGCCAGAGAAGCGGGGAGTCGGACTAAAATCGCGGTTTGGTCTTCGCAAGATGGCGTGGATCCGATTGGCGCCTGCGTCGGACAGCGAGGAACCCGGGTGCAAGTGATTATGGGCGAACTCAACGGTGAAAAAATTGATATCATTGCTTGGTCAGAAGATTCGGTAAAATTTATCGCGAATGCTTTATCTCCAGCAAAAATTTTGAACGTGACTTTGAATGAGCAAGCCAAAGAAGCCAAAGTCGGGGTGCTGGTAGATCAGCTGTCATTAGCGATTGGCAAAGCCGGACAAAATGTTAGACTGGCCGCCAGGCTCACTGGTTGGAAGATTGATATCGCGGAAGAAAAGATTTCCAGCGGCAAAGTTGAATCAGAAGTCACCAGCGAAGAACTAAGTCCCGAGGTCGTGCCAAGTGCAGAAGGAGAAATACATGAAAAATAATCCTATTTCTATGCCCCTAGTTCCAATGGTGGTTGAAAAATCCCAGTTCGGTGAACGCGCTTTTGATATTTATTCGAGATTGCTCAAAGAGCGGATTATTTTTTTGGGCGAGGCCATTGATGATCATGTGGCGAATTTAGTTATCGCCCAACTGTTATTTTTGGAAGCCGAGGACCCAAAGAAAGAAATTAAACTTTATATCAATTCTCCTGGCGGGTCAGTCACATCTGCCCTGGCAATTTACGACACCATGCAATATGTGAAACCAGATGTGATTACAGTTTGTATCGGACAAGCCGCTTCTGCGGCTGCTATTCTTCTAGCTGCAGGCGCTATGGGTAAAAGAATGTCGTTGCCTAATGCCCGCATGATGATTCATCAAGTCATGGGCGGGGTGGAAGGGCAGGCGCGCGACGTAGAAATCCAAACTAAAGAAATGTTGCGTATTAAAAATCAGATCAATACAATATTGGTCAAACATACCGGACAAACTTTGAAGAAAATTGAAAATGATACTGATCGTGACTTCTTCATGACTCCGGATGAGGCTAAAAATTATGGCTTAATTGATAAAGTTATCGTCTCAACCTAAGACCCATAAAAAATCATTGACAAGGGGACAAAAACCTGCTATAATGAAAGAAGCAATAGTAGGTTTTGTTACCTTTAGGACACAAAAACAAATAACAACCTAAGCAAGTTCTAAGAAAACGCCCAAAATATGGGAAAAATCCCCCATATTGCCGTCGTTCGCTCATAGGAAAAATAATTTTTCTTATTCGCTCACTAGGCAATCGGCATTTTCTTAGCCTTTTATGCCCAAAATCTAGGCATAGATAAGCTTTTGTGAAACCAAAACTCCCGCCAGTGGCGGGATCCCGTCTTAATAAGTTTATAAATAAGAGCGGGACAAAACACAAACAAAATTACATGTCATTTGAGGAGTTACCAGAGCTGCTCACCATCAGAGAGGTGACACATTTACTAAACGTCCACCCAAACACCCTTCGGAATTGGGAAAAAGAAGGGCTGATTCATGTTGTCCGAATTGGGCCCCGCCGAGACAGGCGCTATGAGAAGCAAACGATCAGGAAGATCATGCATCATAAATAAACAGATGAACTGGAAACAAAATAACAAATTATCATTTACATTAATTATCGTAGTCGCGATAACGCTTTTCGCGTCGCCAATTTTTACGCAGGCGCAAGTTACGGGTGTACCAGAAATAATCAGTTATCAAGGACGATTGACCAACCCTACGGGAGTTTTGGAGAGTGGAACATTCTGTTTCCAGTTTTCAATTTATAATGATGCAGACATTAGCGCTCCTAATACCAAACTTTGGCCGGCAGGAGATCCCGGGACAGTCACCCAAGTCATCACCGATGGCGTGTTTAATGTGAACATTGGTGATACGGTGAATGGTTATCCTGATGCTTTGACTAATAATGATTTTCAGGCCAATGACACCATTTTCTTAAATGTGGTGGTGGCGGAACGAGTGGGCGCGACTTGTGCGGGCGGCGACGAAATTTTCGAAAATTTTTTTCCGAGACAGCAAATCACCTCCTCTGGTTTTGCGATTAACGCTGGAAGTGTACTCGGCAAAATTCCAGGCACTGGTGTTGATAATATTTTATTACTTGACGGTTCTGGCAACATCGCTCTTGCCGGAAGCATGGATACAGGAAGTACGATTCAGGCAGGATCATCCGATATCACTTTAACTTTAGCTTCCGGAATGATTGATGCGGATGCGATCACTTTATTCGGTGGTGCTCCTGACGTCGGAATTGTGCAATCAGCTAGCGGATTAGAAACTGAATCCGACGGTTTATCTTTACTGCAAGGTTGTGGCGATAATCAGATACTTAAATGGGATGAAACCGATGATGATTGGAATTGTGAGGATGATGCTACGGGCGGAGCCGGCTCTGCCTGGGATGCGATTGGTGATCCTCCTGGAGCAGGGATTGTGCTCATGGGACAAACAGACCAAAATCTTAATTGGGATATGTCGTCAGACGTTGCTCTCAACGCACTGGAAATTACCATGATTCATGATGTGGCTGATACCACAACTCAAAAAATCCTAGTGGTTACTAATTTAGACGACTCGGCGGTAGCGGGGACGCTGGAAACAATACTTTCTGTCGAGAACCGGGATATTAA
>MFEJ01000030.1:14231-14430 GCA_001779915.1 Candidatus Doudnabacteria bacterium RIFCSPHIGHO2_01_FULL_45_18
GAAAACACCGCAGCCGGGACGATTACCAATGCGATTAGAATCTTAGAGACTGCTGGTGAAATTACTGACGGCATTGTAATCAGCAGCACTCTAGGTAACATCCTAAACTCTCTGACCATTGACATCACCGGAGCCGGCGCCATCACCGGCGCCACGGGGATTACCTCCTCGGGAGTCATCGCAGCCAATGGCGGCATCA
>MFEJ01000031.1 GCA_001779915.1 Candidatus Doudnabacteria bacterium RIFCSPHIGHO2_01_FULL_45_18
ATGTTTCCCAAGGCGCAACTTGGGATCGGACCTGTGATTGAAAACGGGTTTTTTTATGATTTTCTGCTTCCCCGCTCTTTAACCCCTGCCGATCTGGCCCACTTAGAAAAAAGAATGCGTGCCTTGGTCAAAGAAAAACTATCATTTGAACGACAGGATTTGTCCACTCATGAAGCCAAAACTTTCTTTGACCATGAGCATCAGCCATTTAAAGTCGAATTAATCAAAGACATCGAAAAACACGGCACCACAGTTTTTGACGAGATCGAAAACGAAATACCAAATACCAAATACCAAATACCAAATACGATCTCCCTCTACAAAACCGGCAAATTCACGGATCTATGCCGCGGCGGTCATGTTGGGAATACTTCAGAAATTGATCCGCAAAGTTTTAAGCTATCCAAAATCTCGGGCGCGTACTGGCGTGGGGATCAGAAAAACCCGCAGATGCAGCGCATCTATGGATTGGCCTTTGAATCCAAAAAAGAATTGGATGAATATGTAAAGTTGCAGGAAGAAATCGGCAAACGCGATCATAAGATCTTGGGGCCAAAACTTGAGTTATTTATGTTTCATCATACAGCACCAGGAATGCCGTATTGGCTGCCAAAAGGTATGATTGTAATGAACCAGCTGATTGATTTCTGGCGCAAAAGTCACATTAAAAGAACTTACCAAGAAATAGCCTCGCCAATCCTTAATAAAAAAGAACTTTACCAAACTTCCGGTCATTTTGAGCATTACTGGGAGGAAATGTTTACAAGTAAAACTTTGGACAAAGAAGAATATGGTGTGAAGGCTATGAACTGCCCGAATGCTATGATTGTCTTCGGATCCAAACCCCACAGTTATAAAGATTTACCCTTGCGCCTCTCGGATACTGATCCGCTCCATCGCTTTGAACTCTCGGGAGTCCTAAATGGTCTGCTTCGAACTCGGGAATTTCGTCAGGATGATGCCCATATCTATCTGACTGAAGATCAGATTGAAGAAGAGTGTGAACGACTTTTTGAAATCGTGGAAGAATTCTACTCGCTGTTCAATTTAGAATATTCCTTTAGGCTAGGGACAAGGCCCGAAGGATTTTTGGGAGATGTTAAAACTTGGGACAAGGCTGAAGCAATCCTCCAAAAAATTCTAAAAAATAGTAAGAAAAAATATTCTGTCGCAGAAAAAGATGGGGCTTTCTATGGTCCCAAAATAGATATCATCATGACTGATGTTTTAGGCCGAAACTGGCAGATGGGCACGATACAGCTTGATTTCCAACAGCCAAAACGTTTCAATCTGACTTACACAGACAAAGATGGAAGTAAAAAAACACCTGTGGTTATTCACAGGGTAATCTATGGATCACTAGAAAGATTTATCGCTCTCCTAATTGAACACTATGCTGGCGCCTTCCCAACCTGGCTCTCCCCCGTGCAAGTAAAAATCTTGCCGATTACTGATGGACAAAATAAATACGCCGAATCAGTCAAAGTAGAATTGATGGAAAATAATATCCGCGTAGAACTGGATGATCGGGCCGAATCCGTGGGTAAAAAAATCCGTGAAGCGGCAATGGAAAAAGTGCCTTACATGCTGATCATTGGTGAAAAAGAAGCCAAAGCCAAATCCGTGTCAGTCCGCGGCCGGAACCAAAAAGACTTAGGAAGCCAGAAACTGGAAAAATTCATCAAACAAATTTTAGAAGAGATTAAAAAACGGGCATAAAAAAAGAGCGCCGGCTAGAGTTGGCGCTGTTGGATGGTCTGCCTACGATCCCTTGGTTGTCCGCGGCACAGAAGCGGAGAGCAGCTCAAGCGAATTCGAACGACGATAAGTATACGCCGCCCAATAATCACTCTGTTCCTGTGTACTCAATCGCGCCATACTTTCGGCAATCAGCCTTTTGTGGGCTCTGTCGTCGTCCTCGCTTCCGTTTCGTACAGCTGGCCGCTCAGGTACTGGCATACTCCTCCTTGAAGATTAAATCATAACATGAAAAAAACTACGGAGCATAATTTAAAGGCTGAAAAGCGGGAGATCAAAAAGCGCCCTCGCATGCGAGTCCACGGCGCCGCCTTAAAACGGCCCTCAAAATTCGCCGGACTTAAGATTGCTAAGAAGAAATGAGCAAACTTATAGTCATCTTGGGTCCCACTTCCTCCGGCAAATCATCGTTAGCGATCAATCTCGCCCAAAAGTTTCATGGCGAGATTATTTCTGCTGACTCCAGGCAAGTCTATAATGGGATGGACTTAGGCACTGGCAAAGTTACAAAGGCGGAGCAAAAACTTATTCCCCATCATTTGCTAGATGTGATCTCGCCAAAAAAACAATTTACAGTCGCCCACTTCAAACCACTGGCGCAAAAAGCCATAGCAAAAATCCACAAACATAACAAACTGCCGTTTTTAGTCGGTGGCACACCATTTTATATTTATGCGGTGATTGATGATTTACAGATCCCCGAGGTTGCGCCAAATATCAAGTTACGTAAGTCCTTACGTAACAAATCAACTGCCCAACTTTTCGTCATACTAAAAAAACTAGACCCAAGAAGAGCCAAAAGTATTGATCGACATAATCCGAGACGATTAGTCCGCGCGATTGAGATTATTAAAAGCACTGGCAAAGCTGTGCTTTTGCTCTCCATCCCGACCGCAGTGGAGGGATCCCTCATCTTAGGAATCAAAAAAGACCAAAATGAACTTTATAAACTGATTGATCAGCGTCTGGAAGCCAGACTCAAACAAGGACTTGTGGCTGAAGTCAAAAAACTCCTCAAACAAGGGGTGACTCACAAACGCTTGCAAGAAATGGGACTGAAGTATCGTTTTGTCTCTCTATATCTGCAAGGACACTTAACTTACGATCAAATGGTGACACAGCTCAAAAGTGCGATTCACAAATTCAGCAAACGCCAAATGACCTGGTTTAGAACCGACCAAAGGATTAGGTGGATCACAACTGAAAAACAAGCGGAGAAACTAATTAAGGGTTACTTAAGTGCGACAATTAGAAAAATTTAGTCAAAATTTGAAGCGAACGATACGCATTTGCGAGGAGCCGCTTGATCTAACAGGGTGAATCTTGGAGGCGACGAAGCAATCTGATCCGCGGGTTAGACTGCCACGCGGCCGCTAAATTTTAAACTTTGGGGGTTCGGCCGCTCGCAGATGCGATAAGACTCATGATTCTTTGCTCCGAGCATGCTCGGAGCAAAGTACTTACTTTAGTACATACTAAACCACGTGTTTATCTCTAGAGATAACTCCTGAGTTAACTCAGTAATTCTTTTTTAAGAATCTCATTGATCTTCTGTGGATTTCCTTTCCCTTTGAGTTCCTTCATAGTTTGACCGACCAGAAAACCAAAAGATTTTTCGCCTTTGGTTTTAGCATCCGCGACACCTTTCGGGTTTTCAGCAATGACTTTCTGCACAGCGGCCAAAATTACCGATTCATCTGAAACCTGTTGCAAGCCCAGACTGTCCAAGATGTTGGATGGATCTTCCCCAGTGGCAAACATTTTCGCAAACACACCTTTGGCCGCGAGATTCGAAACTCGTCCTTGTCCAATTAATTTAACTAATTCAGCAAAATTTTCTTCTTCAATACTTGAATCACTTGGTAAAATATTTCTTTCATTTATTGCTGACAAAAATGGTCCTGTGACCCAGTTTGCTGAAAGGTTCATATACTTATCCCTTTCTTGATCGGGTATTCCATCGCTATCCATCCATTCATCCAATTCTGTAGCCACATGCTCAAAATATTCACCAAGTTCTTTATAAGCAATTGTTGTATCAAGAGCACCAGATACTTTAAGCCCAAATTCCGAGCTGAATCTTTGTTTTCTTTGTGCAGGAAGTTCTGGCATACTACGTTTTATCTCATCTAAATATTCTTTCGTAAAATGCAAAACCGGCAAGTCCGGCTCGGGGAAATACCGATAGTCCTGCGACTCTTCTTTGCTTCGCTGGGACACGGTGATATTCTTATCGTCCACCCAGCCGCGGGTTTCCATGGCTGGTGTTGTTGCTTCATCCAGCATTGCTGTCTGCCGCTTGATCTCGAAATTCAAAGCCTTCTCCACCGAACGAAACGAATTCATGTTTTTGATTTCCACTTTATACGCGGGTAGCTTGGTTTGGCCAATTTTGCGCAAGCTAATGTTCGCGTCACAGCGCAACTGGCCTTTTTCCATATCCGCATCTGATACCCCCAGATAGCGCATTATGTTTTGCAATTCCTGCAAGTATTGTTTCGCTTCTTCTGCGCTACGAATGTCTGGCTCGGAAACGATTTCCAAAAGTGGTGTCCCGGCCCGATTTAAGTCCACCAAACTGTGATTGCCTTTTTCCGGATGAATAAGTTTGCCCGCGTCTTCTTCCAGATGCGCGCGAGTGATGCCGATTTTACCAAGTTTGCCTTTGCCGTTAATCGGCATATCAAACTGGGAAATCTGATAACCTTTCGGTAAGTCCGGATAAAAATAATTCTTGCGGTCAAATTTACTGTACTCGGAAACTTCGCAATCCAAAGCCAAACCAACCATGACGGCTTTTTTCACAGCCTCACGGTTAATCACGGGCAAGGCGCCTGGCTGACCAGTGCAGACTTCACAAATATGAACATTGGGTTCTGCACTTTCCGCGTTGGCGGAGCGACAGAACATTTTGCTGTTCGTTTTTAGTTGGACGTGAACCTCCAGTCCAATGATTGGTTCGTAGTTGGACATCTAATTTCTTACGTCTGATGGCGGCTGTTGGGTATTATTAAAGCCACCAATATCATTCGTAAAGGCTTGAAAATTCACTAGGTCAGGATTAATGGTATTCAAAAGTAAATACGCGCCGAAAAGTAAAGCCAAACCAATGACTGATGACCAAATCATTTCGGTGCCCTTGCTTGATCGTTCCGCATTCCCTGCCGCGGTCATGTAATAATAGCCCCCGATAATAATCATGAGCAAGGCCAAAAGTGAACCCACACCCAAAGACCAAATATAAATCTGGTTTACACAGCGTGGCAGAGAGTTGGGCGTAATACCGGAAGCGATACTACAGGGGTTGACGGCTTGCGCTTGTGCAAACCAAGGAGCAATCAGGAGGATTAAAGTTATAATCACAATTGTTTTTTTCATAAGGCCTCTCTGTCCATCGCGAGCGACTGTTTTATTATTAAGCGTTAGTCTTGGCAGTCGCGCCTGCCCGTTCCGAAACGGAACGTTCGGGCGGGTGGCGATCTCTCTTATGAGGGATTGCCACGTCGCCGCCAAGATTGATTCTCAAGAGTAAAAGCGGCTCCTCGCAATGGTCTTATTATATATTCGGCTTAAGTTTTAAATTTAATGATTGTTCAAGAGCATGACCAGCCATGAATAATTTCTCTTCAGCGAAATGATTGGCAATAAGCTGAATACCAACTGGTAACCCTTGTTTGGTTAACCCACCTGGGACAACTAAGCCCGGAATGCCCGCGATATTTAGCGGTCCGGTAAAAATGTCTTCCAAATATGCTGATAGTGGATTGGATGTTTTCTCGCCAAATTTGAAAGCCACGTTGGGTGAGGTTGGCGTGACAATAAGATCAACTTTCTCAAAAGCTTTTTTAAAGTCGTCTCGAATCAAACCTTGGGCGAGTTTGGCTTTTTTATAATACGCGTCATAATAGCCTGCGGAAGACGCATAGGTACCGATCATGATGCGACGTTTGGGTTCCGCTCCGAATCCAGCGGAACGCGTATTGTAATAAACTTCTTCTAAATTTTTCCCAGGCGCAGACAATCCGAATCGAATACCATCGTACCTGGAAAGATTTGCGGAAATTTCCACGGGCAAAATAATATAATATGCCGACAAAGCATATTTGACATTTGGTAAACTCATTTCTGAAACTTGGGCTCCTAACTCTTCAAATTTTTTAATCCCCTGTTCAATGATGGTTTTAACCTCTGGGTCTAGTCCGGCTGCGAAATATTCTTTAGGCACTCCGATTTTTAATCCTTTCAGATTCTCTTTGAGAAACTTGCTGTAATCAGGCACTGGTTTTGGTAAGGTTGTGGTATCCAATTCGTCCTGGCCAGCCATAATTTGAAATATGGTCGCCGTGTCTTCCACGGTTTTGGCTAAGATTCCTGGCTGATCCAAAGATGAACCTAAGGCAATCAAACCATGACGGGACGCTCGGCCATACGTTGGCTTAAACCCAACCACCCCGCAAAATGAGGCTGGTTGTCTGGATGATCCACCCGTATCAGTCCCTAAAGCAAATAAAACCTCGCCTGCGGCCACGGCGGCAGCTGACCCGCCGGAAGAACCTCCGGGCACTCGTGATAAATCATAAGGGTTTTTGGTTGGTCCAAATGCGGAATTTTCCGTAGATACGCCCATCCCGAATTCATCCAGATTGGTTTTGCCCATCATGGTTGGCGAAACTTGCTTAAGTTTCCGAATTACTGTGGCGTCAAAGGTGGCTTTATAATTTTCTAAAATTTTAGACGCAGCTGTGGCCTGCATGCCTTTCACTAAAATATTATCTTTCACCGCGTATGGAATTCCAGTCAGTGCGGAATGCTCGTGATCAGCGATAATCATCTCATCTGTGTGCTTAGCCGATTCTAAGGATTCTTTTTCCGCCACATAAAGAAACGCGTGAAGTTTGTCATCCACTTCTTTGATCCGTTTCAGCGACATTTGCGCCAATTCTAGCGCCGAGACTTTTTTCTGCGACAGAAGTTCCGAGGCTGATTTGATTGTCAGGTCTGTAAAATCCATAGTAGTTATCCATTGCGAGGAGCGATAGCGACGAAGCAATCTATCCTTGGGATAGATCGCCACGGCCTTCGGCCTTGCGATGGTTATTATTCCAACACACTTTTCACCTTAATGAACTTTCCTTCTCTGGCTGGGACTTGAGCTAAAAATTCCTGGGGATTGATTTGGGCGTCCACTACATCGTCCCGAACCAGATTTACCGCATCCGGATCGTCCGTGATTTGGAAAGATGTTTTTCCTGACAATTCTTTCAGTTGATCCACATAATCTAAAATTGCTGACAATTCTTGTTGTAATTTTTGTTTCTCGGCATCACTAAACGTAAGTCTAGCGAGTTTTGCGATTTTGTTGACCTCTTCCAAAGAAATGGACATAAAGTATAATTTATTATACCATAAAATATACTAATCGAGAAAGGACAAAATTATGATTTATGCCTTGATAATAATCGGGGTCTTGGTTCTGGGTGGGGTTGCGATTTACAACAACCTGGTGCACGCGCGCAACCGCGTGGACGAGGCTTGGTCAGATATAGAGGTCCAACTCAAACGCCGGTATGATCTGATTCCGAATTTGGTGAGCACTGTGAAAGGTTATGCCAAGCATGAAGATAGCGTGTTTACGAAAGTGACTGATGCCAGAGCCGCGGCCATGTCGGCGCCCACCCCTTCTGCCAAACTTGCCGCGGAAAATCAGCTTAGCCAAACTATCCGCTCCCTGTTCGCGGTTGCGGAAAATTATCCGGATCTGAAAGCTAACCAAAACTTCTTGTCTTTACAATCAGACCTAACTGACACGGAAGATAAAATCCAGGCCGCCCGCAGATTCTACAACGGCAATGTTCGAGACTACAACACCAAACTGCAAACTTTCCCGACAAATATGTTTGCGCAGATGCTGGGCTTTACAGCTAAAACTTTCTTTGACATTGACGAGAAAGGTCCGGAAGGTCAGCCGGTGAACGTCCAGTTCTAATGATCTACTCGGAAATCTCTTCGAACAAACAAAAAACCGCGCTGCTGATTACTTGCTTTCTGGTGCTCATCATTGCCCTGGGCTGGGTTTTCTCCATGCAATTGGAAGCACCCGGGCTTTTACCTGTGGCGGTGATTGTTTCCGTGCTTATGAGCCTTACCAGTTACTACTATTCGGACAAAATCGTGTTGTCGATGTCACATGCCAAAGAAATCAAAAAAACTGATGATCCTGATCTTTACCGGACAGTAGAAAATCTAAGTATTGCTGCGGGCCTGCCGACGCCTAAGGTTTATTTGATTGACGATACAGCGCCCAATGCCTTCGCAACCGGCCGAGACCCGAAACATGCGGTCGTGGCAATTACGACCGGTCTGCGACAGAAACTGACGAAACCGGAACTAGAAGGTGTCATGGCGCACGAGCTTTCGCACATTGGCAATTACGATATTCGCTTAACTACCATCATCGTCGTGCTGGTCGGGATCGTGGCTTTGTTATCAGATTGGATGCTTCGGATTTCCTTTCGTGGCCGCAGACGAGGCAAAGAAGGTGCAATCATCATGTTGATTGGTCTTATCTTTGCTCTGCTCTCCCCGCTTGCCGCAACCGTGATCCAGCTGGCGATTTCCAGAAAACGAGAATTTCTGGCAGATGCTTCTGGCGCGCTACTGACCCGGTATCCGCAAGGATTGTCCGCCGCTTTGCAAAAAATCGCGGCTGATCATGAACCCCTGGAAGTAGCGAACAAAGCCACAGCACATATGTACATTGTTAATCCGCTGAAAGAACATATTGAGCAAAAAGATAAGATTGGTTGGTTTGCCAATCTTTTCCAAACCCACCCGCCAATTGACGAACGAATCAAACGTCTTGAAGGAATGAACTTATAATTTCTGTTCGGAATCCTTTTCTGGAAAGTTTTTGTGCCAGCTTTAATTTGTTTGGCTCTTTTTCTTTCTCTAGGAATCTTTCGGCAATTTTTTTTTCATCCTTCATCGATAATTTTTCCTTCAACAAAACTTCAGCATCGCTATTGGCAATCCCCCGTTGCATGAGTTTAGCTTTCAAGCCATAGAAACCAAAAGTTTTATATTTGATCAAATTGTCCAAATAGATTTGGGCAAACTGCGAGTCATCCAAGAGTCCTTCCTCGGTCAATTGGTTGATAACTTTTTCTATATCTAGTTTGGAAAACCCGCGCAAACTCAACTTTTTGGCCAATTCGCCTGAAAAATGCGGTCTTATTTTAATTAAACTTGTGGCTTTCTCGTAAGCATTCATAATACTTGACTTAAATGGTATAATATATGTAGGCTAAAGCCTACATATTGCCTTCAGTCGCTCACATTGGATCAAGACTAATCGTCTTGATCAGTTCGCTCCTTTGGCAATAACTATAGTATAAACCACTATGAACCATTTTTCTTTCATTTTAGAACGATTATCCTCTCGAGCCAAGAATGCTCTGATTACTTCGCAGCGTATTTCCGAGGATTGGCGCCACGATCACATCGGCACAGAGCATCTGCTGTTTGGGATTGTGGAAGAAAAAGCCTCGTTTGCGTCGGAAATTCTGCTGAAGAACCGAGTCAGTGCGGAAACTATCAAACATGAGATTGTTCGCATGAACGAAAACCACACTTCCGATAAATGGCAGCCTAAACTTTCCAACAACCTCCGTGAAGTCATTGAAAAAGCTGCGATCGTGGCACACAAGTACCAGTATCAATTTATCGGCACGGAACATTTCCTATATGGCATTTGCGACATGGATTCGGATGAAGCCAAGTCCATTCTTTTGGGTTTCAAAGTTTCCGTCAATGAGCTTCGGAAAAATCTTTTGGCCATTTTTGAAAACGTTTCGCGCTTCCCTGATCTTCTGAATGTAGATGAGCAGGCAGAATTGCCACCCGTTACGGAAAAAAATTCCAAAACCCCAGCTTTGGATTACTTTACAACTGATCTTTCCAAAAAAGCGCTCAAAGGCAAAATTGATCCAGTGATCGGCCGCAAAGCGGAAATTGAACGATTAATCGCCATCTTAAATCGCCGCACGAAAAATAATCCGGTGTTGATCGGTGAACCGGGAGTTGGCAAAACCGCGATTGTGGAAGGCCTGGCTTTGGCCATTGCCAAACAAGAAGTGCCGGATACTTTAATTGATAAAAAAATTCTCAATCTAGATATGGCGTTGGTGGTGGCCGGTTCCATGTTCCGTGGGGAATTTGAGCAACGCTTAAAACAAGTTATTGATGAGGTTAAAGACAATCCCAATATCATTATTTTTATTGACGAGTTGCATACCATTGTGGGAGCAGGTGCGACCACCGGTTCCCTGGATGCCGCTAATATTTTAAAACCCGCGCTGGCCCGCGGCGAAATCCGGGTCATTGGCGCAACCACCCTGACTGAATACAAGAAGCATATTGAACACGACGCGGCCTTAGAGCGGCGTTTCCAGCCAATTTTAGTGGAAGAACCGTCTAACGAAGAATCAATTGAGATTTTAACCGGCCTGCGTGAAAACTACGAACGGCATCATAATGTTGAAATTACCGATGATGCGATCAAAGCCGCGGTTGAGCTTTCCACGCGCTATCTGACTGATCGCTTTTTGCCTGATAAAGCGCTTGATTTGATTGACGAAACCGCAGCGCACACCAAAACCATGAACACCAAAACCCGCAACGTCCGGGTAGTGAAAAAAATTGAAACCGAACTTAGGCACATGGAAGAAGAAAAAACCAAAGCCGTGATGCTGCAAGATTTTACCACCGCCCTACACTTAAAATCTCTGGAGGATAAACTCAAAAAACAAAAATTTGACTACCAAAAAACTCTGAACCGCAAGGGCGGCCAGATGATGCAGATTACGGCCGAGGACATTGGCCGCACAGTTTCCAATATCACGAAAATTCCTCTGAACAAACTCTTAAAATCTGAATCCAAAAAACTTATTGGACTGGAAAAAATCTTGCAGGCCAGAATTGTGGGGCAAGACGAAGCCATCAAACTTATTTCGTCAGCCATTAGAAGGGCTCGGGCTGGCATTGCTTCTCCTCGTCGCCCAATTGCTTCGTTCTTGTTTTTGGGTCCTACCGGGGTTGGTAAAACCGAAACTGCTAAAGCTTTAGCCGAGGAAGTGTTTGAAAATAAAGACGCCTTGATTCGCGTAGACATGTCGGAATTTATGGAACGGCATAATGTCGCGCGTTTAATCGGCGCGCCCGCCGGCTATGTCGGGTACGAGGAAGGCGGCAGATTAACCGAAGAAATCCGCAAAAAACCCTATGCCGTGATTTTGTTTGATGAAATTGAAAAAGCCCATCCGGATGTGTTTAACATTCTGCTACAAATCATGGAAGAAGGCGAACTGACGGACGCTGCCGGCAAACGGATTAATTTCCGCAACACGGTCATCATTATGACTTCCAACATTGGCATGGGTGATCTGACCAAATCGGCCGGAAGTTTCGGGTTTGTAAATCTCGACGAACGAAAAAAAGCTGATGAAGAATACGACCGCGTGAAAGACAATGTACTTTCATCCTTAAAACAAACCATGCGGCCGGAACTCCTAAACCGCATAGATAAAATCGTAGTTTTCCGCCCCTTGGGAATGGAAGAGATTAAAAAAATTGCCGGTATGGAACTTAATTATTTTATTGAACGGATGATGAAACAGCAAAGCATTGCCTTAAGCTACGACAAAGAAGTGGTCAAAACCTTAGCGGACACAAGCTATGATCCCCTGCAAGGTGCTCGGCTTATTCGCCGCAAACTGCAAGAGCTGATCGAAGATCCACTGGCAGAAAAAATTATCAGTGGCGAGGTTGCGGAAATGTCGGAAATTAAAATCAGTCTTGTCGGCGGCGAAATCCAAATTAAACAGGTGGAATTAGCCAGAGCCTAAGGGCACCCATTGCGAGGAGCCGCTTTTTGTCAGTAAAGAATTGATCTGTGCGGCGACGAAGCAATCTGATCCAAAGGTTAGATCGCCACGCGACTGCCAATATCTAACCCTTGCTTGCTAATAGCAGTCGCTCGCGATGGACACAATAGGCATAACCAAACTTTTCAAAAAACTAGGCCAGGCAATTCTTGACCTAGTTTTTCCGATTGCTTGCCTGGTTTGCAGCGTTGATGGAACATATCTGTGCCAAAAATGTCATGATAAATTAGCCCGGCTGGCAAAACAAAAATGTCTAGTTTGCCAGAAACCCTCACCTTTCGGCAAAACCCATCCGGAGTGTCGAACTAAAAATTCTGTTGATGGTGCCATCGCGGCGCTTGATTATAAAAATCGGGACGTGCAAAAAATCATCGAAACTTTCAAATATAACTTTGTTTCTGATCTTGCCGTTCCCCTGTCGGAACTTCTGGTCGAAGCCATCAAGAGTCAAAATTTATCCGAGTACTTTCAGGATTTCATCATTGTGCCAATCCCCTTGCATACCCGTCGCCATAACTGGCGAGGATTTAACCAAGCGCTACTCTTGTCGCAAACGCTTTCCGAACACTTAAATATCCCACTCCAGGATCAATTGGTCAGACGTCATAAGTTCACGAAGCCCCAAACAACTCTCAATGCGGAGGCACGAAAAAAGAATATCGAAAACGCTTTTGAACTGTCCGGGAACCCTGAAAATAAAAAAATCCTACTGGTGGATGATGTGGTTACTTCCGGATCTACAGCCAATGAGCTTGCTAAACTACTTAAACGTGGCAAGGCCGCCGAAGTCTGGATCTTAACCTCTGCGCACGGATAAATTGACGGCTGTGGCAATTTCTAGTTAAAATTAGCTTGTGTTGGTTTTTCAACCAGCTAAAATTAGGTGCGCAGGCCGTCAGGCCGAGCACGAATTTTTGCTGCAAGGAGCAACAGAAGACTAAAGCGGCCGTTGATCAACGGACACGTAGATCTGAAAATTGCGACGCGGAGAGGTGGCCGAGCGGCTTAAGGCAGCAGGTTGCTAACCTGCGACGGTTAATAGCCGTCCCGTGGGTTCGAATCCCACCCTCTCCGCCAAGAGAAATGTCCCTTTAAAAGGGCTTTTTTTATTAGTAGCTCTTTATGGTAAAATAAAGCCTCTCGCCCAGTAGTGAAGTTTTTATCATTTTTTGCCGATTAGGCAATAAAACTTCTACTACTGGGGCTTGTAACACTTGATTGACTAATTCGTCTTAGCCTATGACTGAAGAAGAGTTAAAACGCATATTGCAAAAAGCCCAAAACGGCGATTCCGAAGCGTTCGGCCTTATTTACGAACACTTCTCCGAGAAGATTTACCGTTTTATCTACTTCCGAGTCAGCCACAAAGAGGTGGCCGAAGATATTCTTTCTGATACTTTTGTCAAAGCCTGGCAAAAAATCAATCAAATCAATACCCCGCAGGCTTTGTCCGGCTGGCTGTACCAGATTGCCAAGAACAACATCATTGATTATTATCGCATCAAAAAAGATCTGGTTCCTCTCGCAGATGTGGAGGAAACTTTGGAAGACCAAGTCAGCCCGGTTGATATCATCAACTTAAATCTCCAACAGAAAAAGATCTTGGAAGTTTTAAGTCAGTTGCCGGAAGATCAGCGGGAAGTCATCAAATATCGTTTCTTTGAAGATTTGACTAGCGAAGAGATCGCTTACGTGCTTGGTAAAACCGAAGGGGCGATCCGTGTGCTCCAGCATCGGGCAATTTTAAAACTTAAAGAATTACTTAAGGAAAAATAATGTCAGAGAATCCGGATTACGAAAAACTAATTGACGAAATCAGCAACTGTCTGAAAAACGACGGTGATATTTCGGTTTACAAAACAAATCGGAAAATTTCTCCACTCGTGACCCTGCTTTCGCAACTGGATAATTTCCCGAGGACCGCCGTCCCCCACGCAGACCTCTTGCGTGTAAAAAATCAGGTCCTGGATCGAATCGCTCTGCCGAAGATGGAAGTGGCGCCCCATGGTTGGTTTGGGATTACCTGGCTGCCGCAAGCCGTTCGGATTGGTGCTGGCGCTTTAGGTGGCATCCTGATTGTGGTCAGTCTAACTTTGGGTACTGCGGTTGCTGCCCTAAATAGTGTGCCTGGTCAGGCGATTTATCCTCTGAAAAAAATTGTGGAAAGCGCACAATTGAAACTTGCCCCAGAAAATGAAAAGACCAACCTGCAGATTAAATTTGCCAACAACCGACTCGACGAACTCCAGCAGGTGATTCAGCAGCAGCAGGATGGCCAGATTTCCGCCCAAGAGGCACAAAAAATCGTGGCCGACACAGTGCAGGATTTACAAAAAAGCACCAGGGCAGCGGCCAAAGCCGCGGGAAAACAACCCAAAGCGCAAGTTGCAGACAAACTTGCTGATTTATCAAATAAATTGTATATTGCCTCAATCCACAGTGAAGGAGAAGTAAAAATTGAGCTGGAAAAGGCCTTGCAATCAACCAAGGAGATTGAGAAAAATGATGATCCGATAATTACTGATCCTGACACAAAGACCGAAAGTGCCACAGAGACACAGCAAGCGGAATAACTTTTTGCTAATTATGTGTAACTCCGATAGTAGAACCTTCGGTTCACTACGGGGCAGGCCATAATTAATTCCTAAAAGGAAAGAAACTCATATGCGGGAAGGGCCATGATGAAAATCGTGGCCTTTTCTGTTATAATATCGTTGTGGAAGCGTGCCCGAGTGGTTTAAGGGAACGGTCTTGAAAACCGTCAAGGGTGAAAGCCCTTCAGAGGTTCGAATCCTCTCGCTTCCGCCAGAAATTATGAAAAACAAAACCCCGGATAACTTAACATGGGAAGCGCCGGACCGCGAGCACACTACCCGAGCGCCTGTCTGGTATCTGCTCTTTGGTCTGGTCGGACTGGCCTTGATCTTATTTGGGATCTATAACCATAGTTTAATTATGATCGTCACGTTTTCTATCATGATCGTTTCGGTCTTAATCTTAAGCGTACAAAAACCGCAAACCATAACTTACCAAGCGACTAAGACCGGACTTGTGGCTAATAATGTTCTGTATCCTTACAAGATTATCAAAACTTTTTGGATCATTTACAATCCTCCGCGGGTCAAGATTCTAAACTTTGAAACTGCCGCGTATTTAAACAACCGGATTACATTTCAGCTGAACCATCAGGATCCGGTGGAGTTAAGATGGTTTCTCAAACAGTACCTGCCCGAGGATTTGGACCGCAATGAATCAGTGACTGAAACTCTGGCCAGAACCCTGCAGATTTGACCCCGACGCTTCGGTCGGGGCTCCGACCTCGACAAAAGTCGAGCGTCGGAGTAAAATACCCTAATAATAAAGCTCTCGTCGTTCAATGGATAGGACTCAAGCTTGCGGAGCTTGTAATGTTGGTTCGATTCCAACCGAGAGCACCAGAAAATAAGGCGGCACAGATTGCCGTTTTAATTTTGCTATAATCTTATTATCATGTTTGACCTAAAAACCCCAATTGAAGAACTTTACCTAGTCGGGCCAGCAAGGGCCAAACTTTTAAAAAGATTGGGAATCAGTACCCTTTCCGATTTGCTTTTTTATTTCCCAAGAACTCATCAGGATCTGTCGAAATTCACTTTCATTGCGGATTTAAAACTAGCAGACCAAGCCAATATCAAAGGAAGGATTCTGGATGTAAAAACTTTTCGAACGAAGGTCCGGAGGTTTACCCTCACGCATGCGCTCGTGGAAGACGATACCGGTAGCATTCTTTGCGTTTGGTTTAACCAACCATTTTTAACCAAGGTCTTAAAGAAAAACGAATCCTTTATTTTCTCCGGGAAAGTCAGCGTCACCAAGAACAAATTGCAACTCCAAAACCCGGTATATGAGCAGGAAAAACTTGAGCAAATCCATACCTCGCGGCTGGTCCCCCTGTATCCCCTAACCGCCAACCTCACCCAAAAACAGTTGCGGTCAATAATAAAAACTTATTTGGACAAAATTGTTATTCCTGAATACCTGCCAAGCGAGATCATTAAAGACGAGGGATTGCTAGATGAAAATAAAGCCATCAAAACATTTCATTTTCCACAAGATCTACCCGCTTTGACGCAAGCGCAGAACCGCTTGGCTTTTGATGAAATATTCCAAACACAACTGCGGGTCTTGCAATCCAAAAAAACCCGCGAACATAAACACATCCATGCAATCAACCTCGCTGTGGATTTGGAACAAAAAATCAAAACCTTGCCGTTTGAACTAACCGCTGGTCAGAGACAAGCGCTCAAAGAAATTATTTCTGATTTTCAGAAGCCTTTCCCTGCTAATCGCCTCCTGGAAGGAGATGTGGGCAGTGGTAAAACCATAATCGCGGCTCTGACCATGTGGCTGATTGCGAAAAATGGCTTGCAGGCAGCGTTGCTGGCCCCAACAGAAATTTTAGCACTGCAACATTATACCAGCCTGATGCAACTTTTCAAAAATGATGAGATTAACATTTCGCTACACACTTCCAACCATAAAACCGAGATTGGACAAATTGCCGTCGGCACGCATGCGCTGCTCGAAAAACAAGTGAAATTTCGAAACCTTGCCTTAATTGTCATTGATGAACAACATCGCTTTGGAGTAGAACAGCGTTCAATTTTAAAACAAGTCAACAACGCTCATCTGTTAACCATGTCCGCCACACCAATTCCACGGACCCTGGCCTTAACTTTGTATGGCGATTTGGATTTATCCAGGCTCAAGGAATCACCAGCTGGCCGCCAAAAAATTATTACCAAAATCGTGGCCGAAGCCAACCGGACCAAAGCTTATGAATTTATTGCCAAACAAATTGCTGGCGGTAGGCAAGTATTTGTAATTTGCCCCCTCATTGAAGAGCCCGCCCGACTGAACGACATCAGTCGTTCGGGCGGGTCGGACAAACTGGGAGTCAAATCAGCAACCCAAGAATATCAAAAACTAGCGAATGAAATTTTTCCACAATTTGAAGTCGGCCTCCTGCACGGCAAGCTTAAGCCATCCGAAAAAGAAATGGTTATGCAAGCTTTTAAGGACAATCAAATTAATATTCTAGTTTCCACATCCGTGATCGAAGTTGGCGTGGATGTGCCCAATACATCGGTCATGATGATTGAAGGCGCGGAGCGGTTTGGCCTAGCCCAGCTGCATCAATTCCGGGGGCGAGTAGGCCGAAGTGAGCACAAGTCCTATTGTTTGCTTTTTTCGGATGATCCGCAGGTTTTGAATAATCCGCGCTTGCAAGCGCTAGTTGAAAGTTCCGATGGCTTTGAGTTGGCCGAAAAAGATCTACAAATCCGAGGCTCGGGCGATCTTTATGGCACGAAACAATCCGGATATGACTTTCGGATTGCCAATTTAAATAATTTGGATTTGGTGGAACGATCGCGAAGCTATGCCGAAACACTACTAAATCAGGACGTTAGCCTAAAAAACTATCCCCTTTTAAAACAGAAACTGGACCAACAGCCTCTTGTGCATTTGGAATAGCTTAGCTGTCGCATCTGCGAGCGACTGCCTTATTATTAAGTGTTAGTCTGAGCAGTCGCGTGGCAGTCTAACCCTGGGATAGATTGCTTCGTCAGCGCCCAGACTAACTCTAAGAATAAAGCGCCTCCTCGCAAATGCGACCTTGACCGAGCTTTTTTTATTTAGTAAACTGACTTAGTTAAACCGTTCGTCCACAACTTTCAGGAGGGAAAGTCTATGACACAGAACGCGGATGGACTCAGTCGGAAGCTACGCAAACAATTGGCCACCTTCAAGGGTGAACTCTGCAGAAGTGGTGTCATGAATGAGCAACAGCTCAAAGACCACATCGCGCAGATGCCCAGGGACCGATTCGAGCGTATCGCCGGCCTTGTCCCATACGTGTTCAGTAAACCGACGGCTCGTCCGTCGTAAGATCAACGTCCGTTTCGTCGATCGGAGGCGTCGTGAAATGTCGTCCCCCTTAACCGCATTGCTGTCATCCACCCTCAGATTAACCGTTTTGGAGACATGCAATGTCCAACCAGAATCTTCAAGGTCGTATTTCCGAAGAATCAGCCCATCTCAACTGTTTCTTGTTTGGCGAGTCTATCTCCGCCTTGCAAGGAACGGAACCAGTGGCCATAGTTGGGGCGAACCCCAGAATCAATGGCTTCTTGGTTCGTGTGAGCAACGGCAAACGTGTCTGGTATCCAACGGCTGAAATTGCCGTTGACGAAGACAGCAGATCCCTGCTTGAAGCGGCCATGGAGAAGGCCAAAGACGTGATCGGGTCGGAGTCGTAGCAACGCAAGAAACCTTAATGGCCTGAAGGACAGAAAAAGGGGAAAGATGGTCAATTCTGTGCTTTAGACTTTTAAGACGTTACCTGAGGAGAGAGAACAACCTTACCTCCCGATGACCAATGGGAAGGCCACACTCCTACCGAAGGTGACTGCCGAGTGGCACGTTGAAAGACGAGCCACTCGGCTCGATTACTGCCAGATGTATCCCACACATCTGGCTTTTTTTTGCTCATGACTAAAGTAATTACTTTAGTCAGTACTTTACTACGTAGTTAACCACGTGGTTATTATTTACTTATGGTATAAAGTTTCTGGTCCTGGCTGTTTACAAAGTAAAGCTGACTGCCAAGCATTAGCAAATTGACGCCATGTACAGACTCTGTCGGTTCGAAATAAGTTTCTTTTTGGAAAGTTGCAAGATCAACTCGGATAAAGTTATCCGAAGAGTTGTCTGGTTTGGGTACTGCGGCATAGAGGTATTTGCCGTCTTTATCAAAAGTAATCTTATCCAGATTCGTACTCAAATCTAGGTCTGTGGCCTGACGGGTGATAAAATCATACAGGAACAATTTCGGAAATGCGGTGACCGAACGCTGGGCAAAAATAAATTTTGAACCAAGTGGCAGCCAAACAGCACCGGTATTTTTTCCCGCCTCAAGAGTCGTCTTGATTACACCGGTATCCAAATTAATATCATAAATCTTGTTCGTCTCCCCTGGCACGGTGGCGCGGTACATAAGCACAGTTTTGCCGTCCGGCCCGGCTTTCACGATCAAATCAGGCCAGAATACGTCTTTCACCGGTGTGTAGCCGGAACCGTCCCCGTCTGCCATGACCAACTGCTGGCTAACATTATCCGAGGACTTCCAAATATAAACCACGCGCTTGGAATCGGGCAGCCAGTCTAAACTTTGGATGTTTTCCGGCAACTTTAGATAATTTTTTAAAACGCTATCATAAAAACTTTTGATTTCATTGCCCCCGCTTCCGGTAACCGCAATAAAATCCGAGCCGGTTTTGGGCCAAAGGATCCGGCGCAGCCGGTTTTCATCCAACTGCGGCAGGGGGAATTCGGAAATTCCCGAACCATCCAGGTTCACTCGAAACAAGCGGCCTTCGGCATTAAAATACCAAATGGCATTGCCATCAAAAGAAGCCACGGGCGAAATCGTGATTTCATCCAAGACTTTCTCGATTACCGGCTGGGATGTTTCTGGTGGCGGCGTTTGATTTTGTTTTTGCACCGCCCAAAACAACACGCCAGCAACTCCTGATAAAATAATTATGAGAACAATAATGATGATAACTAATCTTCTGTTCATATTTTTTATTTAAACTGCTGTACCATCACAATAACTACCAGCTGATGTGCGGTTAAATTCTACGTGCACGTGCCCGCCGGTGGCATTCGGTGCCGGATTATTATATTCGTCCAGTGTATCTCCGGTCGGTGGCACAAATCCTACACTCTTGCCGATTTGCACCAGTTGCGCGATCCGGGAATCCCCGGCAAATCCGGCGGGTAGGCTATGCGTATTCTGATCCCAGGGTATGGGCGGGGCACGAAGAGCGACGTCTACCGCTTCACCGCGACTGTGGGCAGAGGGAGTACCGCTCGCGGTCATTTCCGTCCGATACGCGCCAGTAATCGTAATGGTCAACCCCGCGTCGGAAGCGAAAGTAAACAATTCCTGAACTTTGGGCAGCATACAAGCTCTTACACGCGGATCAGAAGTTTGACTGTCCACGTTGACGACACCAATTAAACTGACAAAACCAGCAGTTCCAGAAGATTCACTACTATCTCCCCCGCCCGAACTGCCGCCTGGGGAGGCTGAATCATCAATCGCCAACATTTCGCAAATATTCCCTGGTAAGACCCAACTGGCAACTTTTATCGCAGCCCCCTTGACGCCTCCTTGGTTGCATCCGGCCACCATGACGGAAAAAATAAATACTACGAGACCAAGCACTAAACCTACGCCAGCGATAATAGCAAGGGCTGGTCCCCAGATCGGAGCTGTCGACACGAGAAACGAGGATGCGGCCGCATAAGCTTCTTTTTTTACATACTGCTTCGCTTGATCTTTTGCGACATCTGCTAGCTGACTTGCTGCTCCTGGTTGTTGCTGCCTGCGTTCTTGAAGTTTCTCTTGCTCAAGCTGTTGTCGACGCGCTTGCTCCTCCTCTGCTCTAGCCAGTAACTCTTCGTCTAGATTATCCATCCCAGTATATCAACTTCGATAATGGTTTTTGAGTTTGCTTTTACGCAACGACAAAGCCATTAGTTTAATATTATCTAAAATCATAGAGATTTACGTCTGTTTATCAAAAACCATTATTTGCAAAAGCATCGAAGTTGTATTACTGGGCATTTTGTTGGGCTTGCAATTCTTTCTTGGCTTCCTCTATTTCCAGCGCGCGCTTCGGATCCGTGGTAATAATCTGATCTTCCATGTAGGACGCCACAATCTTGATCGCGACGTGCTTGAGGCCCGCAAAGAAGATGCCTTCCCCGACGTCTGATTCCAACAGCAG